>CAYQTY010000237.1:0-5719 GCA_964420535.1 uncultured Leptolinea sp.
CGCGAAGCAAAGGCTTTGATACCTTCTGCCCGCTTGGACCGTGGATTGAAACCGAGCTGGATCCGACTGATGTACTGTTGAGCTGCCGCGTCAATGGTGAACTGCGCCAGATGACGTCCACCCGTGAGATGGTGTTTACCGTTCAGCAGTTGGTGGCATTTGCCAGCACCATTATGACCCTCAACCCGGGCGATGTGATCTTCACAGGTACCCCAGCCGGTGTTGGTGTTCTGAACGCCGGTGATATTGTCGAGTGCACCGGGGAAGGTATCGGCACATTATCCAACCGGATCGCCCTCCCGTAATCGGGAGAATTGAGCAAATTGAGGTAGCAGGCTGCGAGCCCGGTTGTTCTTTCATGATATAATCACCCTCCGTTCTTTCAGATTAATCCATCCTTGCAACTATTAAGGAGAAACACCCATGTCCGGTCATTCTAAGTGGGCAACAATTAAAAGGAAAAAAGGCGCAGCAGATGCGAAACGCGGCCAGGTATTCACACGCCTGACTCGTGAGATCGTGATGGCGGCGCGTGATGGCGGCGGAGACCTCAACTCGAATTTCCGGCTCCGGCTGGCGGTTGAGAAAGCCCGCGCGCAGAACATGCCGAAAGATAATATTGACCGGGCCATAAAACGCGGAACGGGTGAGTCTAAAGAAGGCAATGCTTTTGAACAGATAACATACGAAGGGTACGCCGGCCACGGTGTGGCTTGCATGATCGAAGTGGTCACCGATAACCGCAACCGCTCCGTCGCCGAGATCCGTCATGTGCTTTCGCGCGGCGGCGGCAATCTTGGTGAAAACGGTTCTGTTGCCTGGCAGTTTAATCGCATCGCCTACTTCTCCATCCCGGCGGCTGGCAATGATTTTGACAAGATCTTCGAGCTGGCTGTTGATGCCGGTGCCGATGACGTAACCAGCGAAGACGACGAGATCGAGATCTTCGCCCCTGTCGAAACCTTCAAAACAATTTCAGACCGTTTGCAGGCGGAACACATCACCATTGATGAAGCCGAACTCCGCTTTGTTCCCACTCAGGAAATGGATCTGGATGTAGATAAAACCGTATCGGTTATGAAAATTCTGGACGCCCTGGAAGAGCTGGACGATGTGCAGTCGATGTCCTCGAACCTGCACATTTCTGAGGAGGCCATGGCGGCAATGGAGAACGAATAGTTCGCCATGCTGGTTCTGGGTGTTGATCCCGGCACGGCTACCACCGGTTACGGCTTCGTTCGCGTTCGCGACAATGGCGATCTGGAAGCAGTCACATATGGCGTGATCAGTACACCTAAAAACACCAATCCGGAGGAACGGCTTCTGGCCATTCATACCGAAATACTTGAACTAATCTCTCTCCACAGTCCCGATACGGCGGCTGTGGAGAAGCTTTTTTTTTCCCGTAATGTGACCACGGCGCTGGCTGTGGGGCAGGCAAGGGGAGTCATTCTGCTTGCGCTGGCACAGAGCAGAGTTCATATATCTGAATACACCCCGATGGAAATCAAGCAGGCCATTGCAGGGTACGGCGGGGCGGACAAGTCGCAGGTGCAGTTAATGGTCAAAGCCATCCTCAATCTTGAAGATATTCCTCGACCTGATGACGCGGCGGACGCGCTGGCTGTGGCGATCTGTCACAGCACATCATACCGTTACCGCATGCTGGAGGGGCGTTGATCATGACTGTCATCACCAGTACTTCCAATCCACGCATTAAAGACATCCGTAAGCTGCGTGACCGGAAATTTCGAGCGGAGAGCAGCCTGGCCTGGGTGGAAGGTCTACGCGTCTGCGGTGATGCTTTCACCCGGACAGACGACATACAACTTGTTGTCATCTGTATGGAGTCTTTGCACAGCGATTTTGCCGGCGAACTGCTTGACCGGGCAGAAAAAGCCGGAATCGAGGTATTGGACGTCAGCCGTGATGTGTATGCCACCCTGTCCGGTAAGGATAATCCACAGGGTATGGGTGTTGTCATCCAGCAGAAATACCGGGAACTTGAGGATATCCATCTCACCAAAGGTGATCTTTGGGTGGCGTTGGACCGGATTGCCGATCCCGGCAACCTGGGGACGATCATGCGCACTCTGGACGCCTGCGGAGGTAAGGGCGTGTTCCTTCTGGACCAGTGTACCGATCCGTATGATCCGACATCTATCCGGGCTTCCACCGGAGCAGTGTTTCACGAACAGCTTGTTCGAACAGACACCGTTTCCTTCGCGCGATGGAAGAAGACGAACTCGGTTCCACTTGTCGGGGCGGTTGCCGTTCCGGGAGCGAAGGATTATCATAGTCAAAAGTATCCCGATCCGCTCATATTGATCATGGGCAGTGAGCGGGAAGGGCTCACACACGAGTTGACAAACCTGTGTGAAGCCTGTGTGACCATTCCCATGGTCGGGCATGTCGATTCGATGAACCTGGCGGAAGCCACGGCCATCACACTGTATGAAATTTTCAATCAACGCCGTGACTCGAAGTAATACACTGGAGATAGTCAATGATCGCAGCCGTTCGGGGTGAAGTAATAGGCAAAGGTGACGATAACCTGGTAGTGGAAACGGGAGGGGTCGGGTTTAAAATATTCACCACGCATGATCTGGCTTTACGCACTGTCATCGGTGATCCCGTATTCGTGTTCACACATCTTGTTGTCCGGGAAGACGCCCTGACACTGTTTGGTTTTGAGACCGAAGAACTTCGTGATCTATTCAATTTACTGCTTGGCGTAACCGGGGTGGGGCCTCGTACGGCGTTGGCAATCCTGTCCAGTATGTCACCGGATGCCATCCGGCGTTCAGTAGCTGCCGAGCAGGCGGATCTGTTCACCCGGGTGCCCGGTGTGGGCAAGAAGACAGCCCAGCAGATTGTGATTCACCTGCAAGGCAAACTGCAAAGCGCGGATATCGTCAGCGGTGAGCCGGGTACAATTGAAATTGACGCGCAGGTGCTGGACGCGCTTACAGGTCTGGGTTATTCCATTGTGGAAGCTCAGGCAGCCATCCAGTCCATACCCCGCGGATCGGCTTCGGATGTTGAAACCCGGCTGCGGCTGGCATTGCAATATTTTTCCAATTGACATCTTTATAATTTTTATTCTGAAAAAAACCGGATGGTCCTATGAAACAGGTTCTGCAGTCCATGCATGATGGAAAAACCCGGGTGGAAGACGTTCCCGACCCGTTTGTGCGTCCCGGCACCGCGTTGGTTCGAACCGCTTACTCACTGGTATCTGCTGGCACTGAACGCATGGTTGTTGATTTTGCCGGCAAGAATCTGCTGGATAAGGTTCGTTCGCGGCCGGACCTGGCTAAACAGGTGATTGACAAAGCCCTGAAAGAAGGCCCGCTCACGGCACTGGAGGCCGTCTTCAACAAGCTCGATCAACCCATGGTGCTGGGGTATTCTTCCAGCGGCATCATCGAAGCCGTTGGCCCGGGACTTACAGGTTTCTCGGTGGGTGACCGGGTGGCGTGTGCCGGCGGCGGATTTGCCGTTCACGCGGAGTTGGAGGTTGTGCCCCAAAACCTGCTGGCCAAAGTGCCGGAGAATGTTGATCTGGATCAAGCAGCCTTTGCCACTTTAGGAGCCATCGCCCTGCATGGCTTCCGGCTGGCTACTCCACAGATTGGCGAAAGTGTGGCGATCATCGGCATGGGCTTGCTGGGTCTGCTGGCGGCTCAGATCGCCCGCGCGGCCGGCTGCTCTATTATTGGTATAGAGACCAATCCCCAACGTGTTAAACTGGCGCAATCCATGGGTTTCAAAGCGGTTGATGTTTCCGAAGCGGAATCCGCATGCACTGCCTTCACCAACGGCAAAGGCGCTGATATTGTGCTGATCTGCGCGGATACACCATCTGACGATCCTGTCGACATGGCCTCGAAGATCGCACGCGACCGGGCTGTTGTTGTGGCCGTCGGCGCGGTTGGCTTGAACCTCAAGCGCAAGCTGTATTACGAAAAAGAAATTGACCTTCGCATCTCCCGCTCATACGGCCCCGGCCGCTATGACCCGGAGTATGAAGAACGCGGCAAGGATTATCCCGCCGGGTATGTCCGATGGACGGAAGGACGCAATATACAAGCTATCGTTGACCTACTGGCGGAAGGCCGCATCGACCTGAAACCTTTGATCTCACACCGGTTTCCGATCGTGGAGGCGGAAAAAGCCTATGACTTGATCACCGGCAAGACCGGCGAACCCTTCCTGGGTGTGTTGATGACCTATACACCCCTGACGAAGACGTCAGAATACCGCCGCACGATCGAAGTCACACCGCGCCTGGCTGGTAAACCGGTCGAGAAGGTGCGTATAGGCATTTTTGGGGCCGGAAACTACGCCAATGCTACGCTGTTGCCCGCCATCAAGAAAGCTGGCGGTGTGGACTTGGTGGGCATTACGTCTGCCGGTGGTGTTACTGCCCAGGCAGCCGCCAAACGTTTCGGGTTCCAATTCGCGTCCACAGATGAAAATGCGATTCTGGAAAACACGGATATCAACACTGTGCTGGTGTTGACCCGCCATCAGCATCATACCCGCCAGGTACTTGCCGCGTTGAGAGCCGGCAAGAATGTGTATTGTGAAAAACCGCTGGCTATGTCTGTGGAAGATCTTGACGCCGTTTTCGCCGAATTGAAGAAAGAATCCACTGGAATGCTTTCAGTAGGATTCAACCGGCGCTTTTCTCCGCTTTCCATTCGGTTGAAGAAATTCCTTTCCGCCTGCAATGAGCCGTTCATGGCTACATATCGCGTGAATGCCGGGTTCATCCCATCCAGTCATTGGCTGCACGATCCTGCTCAAGGCGGCGGACGTATTGTGGGTGAGGGATGTCATTTTATTGATTACCTTGTCTTCCTGGCTGGCGCGGCTCCAATTAAAGTGAATGCTGAAGCCCTTCCGGATTCCGGGCGCTATCAATGTGACAATGTGCTGATCAGTCTGACGTTCCCCAACGGTTCCCTGGCTCAGGTAATATATCTGGCTAATGGTGACAAAGGTCTGCCCAAAGAACGGCTGGAAGTGCACAGTGGGGGGCAAAGCGCCATTCTGGAAGACTACCGAGATTTGCAATTATGGTCCGGCGGGGTGAAGCGGGTGACTCGCTCCATATTGCGCCAGGATAAAGGCCATCAGGCCGCCTGGCAGGCTTTTGTCGAAGCGATAAAAACGGGGGCGGCGCCTTCCATACCATATGACCAGCTGTATTCCTCCTCTCTGGCAAGCATAAAGGCGGCGTCACAGATAACCGGTCAGCGTTGACATAACCGGAGGATTTATGAATTCACTGGTACGGGGTTGGAAAACAATCCGGCAGGTTGGGCTTACACCGGTACTGCAGGTTGCTCTATACCGCTTCGGATTGGTGACCGGGCACTACCGGCGTTTGACGCCTGCCGGTCCGCATACCTGTCCGGATACGTCCTACCGATGGCTAGATGGCAGTGTGGCCCTTGATCCAGGTCAACTATCCGCCTTTTTTTCCGGTCACCCGGAGGTTGGGGATGAATGTCTGCGTGATGCCTCCTTGATCCTTCACGGCAAATGCCGGATTTTCGGACAGACTGTAGTGGATATTTTGCGTGATGATCTGGATACGTCTCATCACTGGACAGAATATGAACAGCATAAAATCCCGCTGCCGGAGAAAGATATCAAATTCATCTGGGAACCGGCGAGATTTGAGTGGGCAATCACTCTTGGAAAAGCC
>CAYQTY010000238.1:0-5705 GCA_964420535.1 uncultured Leptolinea sp.
AAACCAGCGAAGGAAGTAATATGCCTACCAATAAAAGCTGGAACCACCTGCAGAAATCCTTTTTAGTTTTCATAGCCGTTTCACATTCCACAGGAATGTTGATAACGGGTCATTATGCTGTGAATGTGACGTTATAAATTTATTTTACAAAACGACGGGTAGATATCAAGTGGGCATTTCTGGATCTTGCCAAAACTGTTTTGCGGGAGTGAATATTTTTGTGAGGAATTTCACCACGGGGTTTGTCAGCGGGTGGTTGCTGGGCGGAGCTTCCAGAGAGACTTAACCCTTTATGATGGTTCTTGAATAGCCAGGTAATGTGCCCGGCAGGCTGTGTTGGGTAAGACGCACTTGATGGATGTCGGGGGGGGTGATGGTGGACTGGCAATTGGTCACCGCGTTTTACCCAAACTACTTCGAATACGTTTTTGTTTAAAACAATAAGGGTGATTAATTTGAAATGCCCCTTTGTGGACAAGATATTTTCGCGACAGGTCTTGTTGGGTAAAACGCACTATGTGATGGAGGTATTTATTGATTTCAGTTTGGTTAATAGTTCAGGCGTTTTACCCAACCTACGATGACCATTCAATAATCTGATTTTGTTGAAGGCTGGATTTGACATCGATCTTGCGTTGATTTGCCGAGCCGCGGAAGACCAGCCCGGGGACGCGTTCCGCCTGTTTGAACGGGCCGTCGACCAGCACGTCACATTCGCGTAACAGGGCCATCCGTGCCGGATTATTCTCATTGATCAGGTGGTTCCACAGATAGCCGGTATACGCCCAAACATTCTTGCCGCGCGCGTGAAACTCACGAGCCAGTTCAAGGGCTGCTTCGGGCTGAAGGAAGGGCTCGCCGCCGCTCAGGGTGATGCCTGAGATCATCGGGTTGTCTCGCAGCATACCGAACACATCCGCCAGTTCGTATTCCGTGCCGCCGTCCCGGTCCCAGGTCTGGGGGTTGTGGCAGCCGGAGCAGTGATGCTCACAGCCCTGAAAGAACACGGTGACCCGCATCCCCGGCCCGTCGGTAACGCTTTCCCGGGACAGGCCGGCCAGCCTTACCCGCATGGCTTAATACAGGTGCGAATGACGGTCATGAAGTTCAGCCTGTTTGGCAGCATTGAAGCGGTCCACGGTTGACAGGTACCCGGTGATGCGGCGAATACGGCGGATGTCACCGCAACCGCACTTCGGGCACTCATCATCAATCAGTCCGCTGAAACCACACAGGCGGCATTCATCGATCGGGAAGTTGATGCCGCCGTAACCGATGCCCAACTGCCCCATGGTGCGAACAATGGTCTCAAAGGCCGGCAGGTTATTCACCGGAGGCGCGTCCAGTTCCACATAGCTGATGTGACCGGCATTGGTCATGGCATGGTACGGGGCTTCGATGGACATCTTCTCATAGGCAGAGATATCGCTGCTCACCGGCACATGGAAGCTGTTGGTATAGTATTCCTTATCTGTGATCCCGGGGATAACGCCGTACACTTTGCGGTCGATCTTCAGGAAGCGGCCGGAAAGGCCTTCCGCCGGAGTAGCCAGCAGCGTGAAGTTCATGTCATACTGTTCGGCGAAGTAATCGGTCAATTGGCGCATGAAGCCCACGATTTCCTGCCCGAGCTGGCGGGAAGCCGGCGACTGCGCGTGGTTTGCCCCGGTGAGAAGAGTCAATGTTTCTGAAAGGCCAATGAACCCAATCGATAGAGTCCCATGGCGGGACGCAACACCAATCTCGTCATTGGGTTGCAAATGATCTGATTCAGCGTACAAACTCTGCCCCATCAGGAATGGCATATCCTTCACCTTCAGGTGAGACTGTATCTGATAGCGGTGCATTAACTGACGGGCAACCAGGGTGAGGGTTTCTTCCAGCAACCCGTAAAATTTTGTTGTATCACCAGACGCGCGCAAAGCCAGGCGCGGGAGGTTGATGGAGGTGAAAGACAGATTGCCGCGGCCATCGCTGATGGCTGAACCATGGCGATCAGCGATCACACGGGTGCGGCAACCCATGTACGCCACTTCACTGCCGAACGGCTTGTTGTGCGGGGCGTCCATAAAGGAGAAGGTGGGGTTCATGCGGGTGGCCGCCGTGCGGATGGCCAGTTGGAACAGGTCGTAGTTCGGGTCACCCGGGTTAAGGTTGACACCGGCTTTCACGCGAAAGATGATATTCGGGAAGATGGGTGTCTCCCCCCTGCCAAGGCCCTTTTCGTACGCCAGAAGCAAATTGCGGGTGACAGCGCGCCCGGCTTCGCTGGTGTCGCAGCCCAGGTTAATGGAGCTAAACGGTACCTGCGCTCCGGCGCGGCTGTGCATGGAATTCAGGTTATAAACCAGTCCTTCCATGGCCTGATAGATCTCATTTTCTTCCGCGTCGGCCATGAACTCGGCCATATCGCGGTCAAAGAAGGCAAAGGATTGTCCGCCGTGCATGTCATTCTGGGAACTCTGCAGGATGATGGCTGCCTGGGCGGCGGCAGAACCCGGTCGGCGCGGGGGACGGATATAGCCGTGACCGGTGTCAAAACCGGTGTGCAGCAGGCGCCCGAGCGGGATCTGCACGCAAGTGAGGGTCTTGGCATAGAAATCCAGGTCGTGGATGTGGATGTCACCGTTGACATGCGCCTGCGCCATATCCTCGGGGATCAGGCGGGAGAGGTAATACTGGCGGCTGGCGGCGGATGCAATTTGCAGCATCTTGGCAGATGGAGAATTGCCCACATTGGCATTCTCGCGGTTGGTCTCAACCAGTGTTTCCGCCACGGCATCCATCAGCTCAGATTTGCCCTCGCGGATGCGGGTGCGGCGGTCACGATACAGGATGTAGGCTTTGGCCGTCTTAGCGTGACCGTTCTCGATCAGCACTTTTTCAACAGCATCCTGCACTTCTTCCACGGAAGGAATGAGGATGTTCTTATCATGAAGATAATCCACCACGCGATCCGCCAGATAGCGGGCCGTGCGGATATCATGGCCACCCACCGCTTCGGCAGCTTTATAGATCGCCATGGCAATCTTATCAATATCAAATTCATCCACGCGTCCATCCCGTTTCTGGATGGACGAAAAAACACGATCAAGGGACGGCTGTTTAATCTCCGAATGAGTTAGTTCAACCGGTATAAATTGCGACGGATTCATGTCCATTTTCTTCCCTCAACCTTGTGGTGTGAATTTGGTAAAACGAAAAACGTATGAAGTTATCTGTTAAGGATCTGTGACAGGCTCACAGAAAAGGTTACAAGTTTTGCGCCAGCTAAATCACACTCAGACCCGCGTTCAGCATTTCCCCCACCGTTCTTGAGATTGGCTATCCCACTATCATTATAGTCAATATGGGGATTCAATATTCGTTCCTGATCGTTAGATTAAGCTCACCCCGTTAAGGATGAGCTTCAAACGAAAAGGAACAACCATCTTCCCATCGTTCTCACGCCCAACCCTCTTACGCGAAGGGTGTTTTACCTGTGGACAGGCATCCGGACTATTACCGCTGCGCGACAGTGCCGGAATTCCACCGGCTTCCCCTGATCTTTCAACCGCCTACGACTGTTCGGTTCCACAATACTATAAAAATTATAGCCAGCAAAGGTGTGGATAACCGGACGGACGGGTTAAAGTTTTGTATATCTTAAGTTTTTTAATCTGGCACAAAATATGCCCCCAGATGTGGAATCGTTTAGAACAAAATCTTCACCTGACCCAATTTACAGGGGGTCAGGTGAAGTGTCAACTCGAATAATATTCGACAGTGCGTCAGAAACGCATCTTAAACGCGGTGCCTTTTCCTACTTCCGATTCCACCCACACTTTTCCCCCCTGGCTTTCCACCAGCGCCTTGACGATCGCCAGCCCCAGTCCCGATTCACCCTCATCGGAATGACGTGATTTATCCGCCCGGTGGAAGCGGTCGAAGATCATCGGCAGTTCTTCCGGGGAGATTCCGCAGCCGTTATCTTCCACGCTCAATTCCACTTTGCCGTTGACAGACTTCCCGGCCAGAATGATATGCCCGTTTTCCGGTGTATAGCGCAGGGCGTTACTGATCAGGTTATCCAGCACCTGCATCATGCGCGCTTCGTCAACATTGATCAGCGGCAGGTCGTCCGGCATGTCTACGCTGATGGTTACCGAATGGCGTTCGGCGTGGTGTTGGAACAGTGCCGCAGCCTGGTTCAGTAAATCCTTCGGTTGGATATCCTGCGGGTGTAATGAAAGTTCACCTGCATCCGCCTGTGAGAGCATGCGCAGGTCACCCACCAGGTTTTGCAACCTCTCAATTTCTGTGTAGATCAGTTCAAAGCGTTCCGGGGTGGGCTGCAGCACACCATCTTGCATGGATTCGATGTACCCTGCGATGACGGTCAACGGGGTGCGCAGGTCATGCGCGATATCCGCCGTCATCTGCCGGCGCGAGGCGTTAACACGCGCCACCTCACGGCTCATCTGGTTGAAGGCTTCTGCCAGTTGACCGATCTCATCCTGTGAGGTGACTCTAACTTCCTGCTCAAGTTGGCCTTCGGCAATTTTTTCAGAAGCTTTCGTCAGATCGCGCAGGGGAAGCGTTAATTTTCTGGCCAGGATCGTACCAATCACAACAGCCACCAGCAAGCCGGTGAAGATGGAAATCAGCAAAGCCTGGTTGGTGCGCTCCAGAAAAAGGGCTTCTTCCGGGCTGAAGCGGGAGATATGTCTGGCTGTTAAAATGGTGCCGACTTCTTTTCCATCAACTTCGATTACTGTCTTGCTCATGAACATCTCCGGCGGCAGATGGGAGCCCACCGGGTAATCCTGGTCTACAGATACAATGACCGTTCCATCCATTTCCGCCAAACCAAACAGATTTCGCCGGAATTTTTCGGTAAACGGTTTTTCTTCCATTGGATTTGGTGAAGGAGCAGGCTCACGGGTAGGCGACGGGGGATTGGGGGTGGGAATTGTCTGCCGCTGCATATCGTCCCAGCTATCCTCCACACCATCCCATGAACCGTGGATCGTGTAGTAATTTATGAGAGATTGCACCATGCTGCTGCGCTGCTGGTCAATAAGGAATTGAGCCAGGCTGTCAGTGGTAGTAAAACGTACAAAGATGGCGGCAATGGCTGTGGCAGAAAAAGCCACGCCAATGAAGCTGATGATCAATTTGAAATAAAGTGATCTGCGTGAAAATTTCATTCTGGTTTTATAAAACGATACCCTACCCCGAATACGGTATCAATAAAGGTTGGATTGGACGGATCTGGCTCGATCTTGGTACGCAGGTTCCGTATGTGCACGTTTAAGGTGCTGTCGAGGCCGGCAAAACCACTTTCAGCCAGGTGATCGATCAATTCTGAGCGCGAGAAAACCCGCCCCGGCGCGCGCATCAAAGTCCGAAGGAGGTCAAACTCGATGGGTGTCACAGAAACAGGGTTGTTTCGTAATGTAATCGAGTGCGTACGCTCATCCAGCACCAGGTCACCTTCACGATAAAGGTTGAATTTTTCCGGCGCTTCCTCTTTGCGCCGTAATACGGCATGGATTCGGGCAACCAGTTCACGCATCCGGAAGGGTTTGATCACATAGTCATCCGCGCCCAGTTCAAGTCCAACAACGGCGTCGGTTTCTTCTTCGCGCGCAGTGATTATGATTACCGGGGTCTGGCGTTCCTGGCGGTATTGGCGCAGGAAATCATAGCCGTCCATTTCAGGC
>CAYQTY010000239.1:0-5703 GCA_964420535.1 uncultured Leptolinea sp.
GCGACCAGAATCCATTCATCAGATTCTTGCCGCAGGTGACAGATTCCTCTATCGTAAAGAATCCTGCATAAGAATGCGCGTCCAGCAGGATTTTCCCATTGTCTGTCAGAAGTGACGCGAACTTATCCAGCATAGTCTTTCTTTGCCCCGGACTCAATGCGGAAAAGTCGCAATAGATCATGGTAATCAGGTCAAACCGTTCCCGGCTTTCAAATTTCAGGTAATCGTGGTGTATATACCGGATATCGAGATTATAGGCTGCGGCATTCTGGCGGGCATATTCAATAGAGCGCAAGGAGAAATCAATACCGGTCACCTTTGCGCCGGTTTTTGCCAACCGAGACGTATATAAGCCCGGTCCGCAGCCAAAATCAGCGATCGATGTGCCTTCCCTGATATTGAACTGGTTGATCATCCAATCAACAGACCGGTCTATAAACGCGAATTTGCGTGATGAAATATCGGATGTGCCATCAAGATGATTTTCAAGCATTCGCAGAGAGGTATAGTCATCTGTCCAGAGTTCATCGGTTGTGTACACTGAGAACGGTTCGGGGCGGGAGAAAATATTCTGTAAGCGAGTGAACATAACCTCTCCATGCAACAAGAAATCAGCCAGCCAGGAGGGGCAGCATCCCAATCATCCCGATTGTGTTGACAGCGCAGTGGGTGACCATGCTCAGGTAGATATTGCGTTTCCATGAAACCGCGTAAACCATGGGGATCAGTGCCAGGATTCGGGTAACATTTTGCCAGGGAGAGAAAAAATGATAGAGGGAGAAGAGCACCACATTGATTATCGGCGCCCAGAACCGGGATGCCGGGATGCGGGGCAGAAGGTAGCCGCGGAAGTAGAGCTCTTCTATGATGGGTCCCGCGAAACCGTTGAGAATCAGCCCTGTAATTACGGTCATTTTGATCGCCCACCCCGGAAATTGACTGACCACATCGGGCGTCAAGCCGAAGGAGAAAAAGGACGGAAGCCAGGAAAAAAAGGTCCGGGTGATGTATTCATCAACAGTTGACATGTTGACGAAGAAGAAACCGCACCAGAAGATCAGACCAAGAGTTATTAAGACAAACTGCCACCAGACCACCTTTTGCTGTTCGCCGATCACATCTTTTATTGAAAACCGGCCGCTGGTTTTTCTGCTTTGATAGAGCAGATATCCCAGCTCAAACGGGATAAGGATAACCAGGATAGCCAGCAGGATACCCATCATTGGTGGAAAACCTACGCTTTGCAATAAAGGAGTTGCCAGGTAAAAGAACAGGGTGATCAGCGCGCCCGGGATGAGATGCAATCCAATGGATCGCCAGATTGAATGAGGTATCAGGGTGGATGAAGTCAAAACAGGTTCTCCAGTTTGTGATGTTAGTTATGTCACTACTAATACGGAGAGATACTCATATCGTTGTAAGACCATGTTTTTATCAGGCGGGCTATCTAACAATGTGGTAAATTGGCAGCGGATTTTCTTCAAATTATGGAAGAGGCGTTTTCATATTCTTATTACGATACCAGCGGCGGTCTTTGATCAATAATCCGAACGTGAAGGCGGTTATTCCGATCATGGTGAAATCCACCCAACCCAGGTCATCCATAAAAGAGACGAGCAAAATCACGCCCATCAATACTGTTATGAACAGATAAGCCGTGTTGATTCCGCGATACATACAGAAAGTAGAAAGACCGATGACTAACGAGCAGGCAATAGCTGCCGCACCCATCGCAAGGCGCAACGGCACGGACTGCGTGATAACAATGGCTCCTGTCACAACCAGAAAACCAAAAAGGCACCAGCATGATGCCAGAAAAATCAATAAACCCAGCGTGATCCTTACGGTTACCGGCATCTGAAGTTTAATAAAAAGAACTCTCAGGCGGGGCACACCTGAGAGTAAACTCTTGAAGAATGGGGGTCTTACAGACCCTTCACAAGCGAGGCAACGATCAAAAGAACAAGGCCGGCGCAGGCAAACCAGAAAGCAAAACCGGCGACAGCACCGATCACGCCCAACTGGCCGAGAAGGCCAAGAACGCCGAGGACAACAGCAATCCAGAACGAAATATTGGTAGGTGCACTTAATTTCATTTTCTTTTCTCCTTTTTCCTTAGAAAAACCTGGAATTCTCCCCTGCCCCATGGTCTTGATGACCAAGTTAAGAGATTAATATTATTTTAATATTATATCTAAAATCAACCATTGTCAACCATTGTCCGTGGTGTTGTCCGTGGTGTTGTCCGTGGTGTTGTCCGTGGTGTTGTCCGTGGTGTTCTAAAAGCTACAACACCGCGTTTACAATTTCGTTGCGTTGACTTCATCCAATACCTGCTGAACCTTCTCCACAGATAACCCGGCGGCTTTCGCCTGGGGCATGGCCAGAATATTACGGATAGTCCAACCTTTTGCCATGCCGATCATCGGGTTTGACGATAATCCCGGGGCATATTTATCCATCGCTTCCCGGGCTTTTGGGTCGCCAAGGATTTCACCAACGGTTGAATCCAGTGTAAAGGGCATCAGGTATCCTCCAGAATATTATCGCCTTATAGCCTGTTTGCCGTAAGACGGGACTCATCAGCATCCAGGAAACGGCGGCCTTCATCGATCACCACAACCTGGGTCATCAACAGACAGAACAACAACAGGGTGACAAGCACCGCGATAGATGTCACCGCGGGGTCCAGACTTTCGCCAGCCCTTTCCAGCAGACGGCTCAATAAATCCATCGACTTCTTCGATTCTGCCAGATTTTCCCGGTACTTTTCAAGGTTCGCGGAGAGTTGGTCAACATTTTTTGAAATGGATCCAAGCCCATCCTCAATACTGCGCAGGTCGCCGGCCGCCTTAGTCAGGTCGCGTGACACATTCTGAAAGGAACCCGGAACCGTATCCAGACTGGTGGATAATTCGCCCAGCGAATCCGACAGCGGTTTCTCCGGCTCATAGGCGGGTGACTCATCCGGTATCAAAGAGTTGACCAGCGGGATGGTATTCAGGGATGCCTGCAGAACGTCCAATTGTTTGACGGCGTTCTCCAGTGAGACAGCCGCGTCTTTGGCTGTGTTCAATGAATCCGCGGCGGATTCCACCGATGCGGGCAGGGTTTCATTCAACAACCCGCTGACAGTTTCCACCGCGGGGCGGGTGTTCTTCACACTGCTTTCCAGTGAGTGGACCACACCGGATAACGCGGTCATTCCCTCGATGGACGAATCCAGCGCCTCTTCGGTAATGGTTACCGCTTGCCGGCTGGAATCTACAGAGGTAGACAGGGCGCTCAGTATCGCCCGGATGGATGTCGTCACCGCGGGCCGCGCGACCCACACCCCGGCTATCCCGGCCAGGCTGAGCAGGATTCCAATGATCCCGGCGGCGATCAACAGCACGCCGACGAACTTCCTGATGGATGTCAAAAAAATCTCCGGAAAATGATCATGTTATTTCATTATACGTGCCGGCTGTGAAAAGGTTTCTCCCGGCGGGTCACCGCAGCAAATCGACGGGATTTATCCCCACCATCGCGCAAAGCCGTTCAAATATCTGTTTTCGCACCTCAAGGTCTCTTTCATGGAATTCATAAATGATCTTAAAGTCAGTATCGAAATCGGATTTGGAGACTCCATAGAGATACAACGCCATGGCCGCGCAATGTACCCGGATATCATCCTTGCCGGTGAGTGCGCTGCACAGGACCGCCCGGCGAATTTTTTCCGTCTGGTAGAGTTTCGCCAGCATCAACGCGTATGACATCCCGTCACCAATGGTGGTTTCAGGTAACGTCCTGACAACCACTTCTTCGATGTGGTCTTCAATGTTCAGGTCTTTCAGGTAGCGTACCGCCATAAGCCGGCATTCCAGGTTTGGGCTGGTCAGGGTATCCCTCAAAGCCTGGATGGAAAAGGGTGTATTCAGGGCAGCCAGTGCTTCCACATCGCGCCAGTCGCTGTCTTTGCGCGAGATCAGCAGCGTTTCCAACTCTTTCAATTCATCATTATCAAGCTCATTCAGGGCATCCAGGTCATACCCGATTCCGTCATGCCACTTGTAAAAATCGATATTCATGCTTTCCATGAAACGTCTATACGCATTGCCGGTTGCCGGCTGCGGGTCACCCGATTCACGCCTGAATTCTGATGATGCCATGATGCCTCGCCCGTCTTTGCCTTGCCGAACAAACAAAAATCCGGCACTGTGTGCCGGATGAATTATCGCATAGATCACACCGTGCGCAACGGTGCGTCCGGCCTTGTCAGTGTCCGGATCATGTCCGCTTCTTGTGGATAGAGGCGGATCATTTCTTCACGTTCACCGCCCTGGTAGTCGCTATCCGCGTACCCCGGTGACATGGTGGTGCCGGCCAGCGCGTACTGCCCGCCGGGCATCAGATGGGATGCCTGCCATACACCACGCGGAACGGTAAATTGCACCTTCTGCCCGTTCAAAACATCATGCCCGAGAATGACCCGTTCACTGCGGCCATCAGGATGGAGCAGCAGCATCTCCACCGGATCGCCCATGTAAAAGTGATAGGTCTCATCCAGCGGGAGTTTGTGGATCGCCGAGAAATGGTCCGGATCATCGGTATAAAAATACAGGATGACCGTCCCCATAGGGTGCGGACCTTCGCATCCGGCAGGCAGAACATTCTCCGGCAGGGTCGTCCCCGCTTTGTATGTCTGCTTGAACAGGCCGCCTTCCACAGGCAGCGGTTCCAACTGGAAAAAATCGATCAATTTCTGGATGTACGCTCGGTCAGTCATGATCCTCCAATAATGTAATCAATAATGTGTTCCATATTGTAACGGATGGCGCTCGGTATAAAGGCTTAGAACAATGGGCAGGCCTGCACTCCACCATCCACGATCAGGTTGGTTCCAGTGACCCAACGGGCGGCGTCACTGGACAGATAGATGCAGGCATCCGCGATATCTTCCGGTTCGCCCACCCGGCCCGCGGGTGTGCGTGCCATAAAGCGGTTATAGCCATCCGGCCAGGCTTCCGCCAGACCCGGGCGGTTGATCAGCCCCGGTGACACCGAATTCACCCGGATGTGGTGTTTGCCCAGCTCCTGCGCGGCCGCGCGGGTGAAGGCGATCACCCCGGCTTTGGCGGCGGAATAATGGCTGTGGGCGTAGAGCGGGTTGGTGGCGTCGATCGAACCGATGTTGACGATCGCCCCGCCCTTCCCGGCTTCCACCAGTTTGCACGCCGCCGCCTGCGAACACAGGAAAACGGATTTCAGGTCGATATCAATAGTCTGATCCCACTGTTCCGGGGTCATTGTCAGGATCTCGGCATTGGGGTAAATACCGGCGTTGTTGACCAAAATGTCGATCAATCCGAAATTGGCCGTCACGTCATTAAACAGCGCTGTGACGCTGGCCGCGTCTGCCACGTCAGCCGCGGCGGCGTAGCCTTTCACGCCGGCTTTTTTTATTATTTCCAGCGTGGCATCGGCCGGTTTGAGGTCGCATACCGCCACATTGGCACCGGCCAGGGCAAACCGGCGGGCGATGCCCGCGCCCATTCCGCCGCCCGCGCCGGTCACCAGCACATTCTTTCCTTTAAGTATCTGACCCAGGGGAGTGTTTTCTGTTGCCATCATGATTCCTCACTTTTCTGGTCCAATAACCTGTCACTACCGGAGTAAGGATTAGATTATAGCCCGTGGCAAGCAGAGAAGCCACAGATTTAG
>CAYQTY010000240.1:0-1486 GCA_964420535.1 uncultured Leptolinea sp.
GGATATGGTCTGCACATCCATCAGCCTGTCGATCCACGAACGCCAGAAACTGTTGATGATCGTTGACCCCGAGG
Organism: uncultured Leptolinea sp.; assembly: GCA_964420535.1. Classification (GTDB taxonomy): domain Bacteria; phylum Chloroflexota; class Anaerolineae; order Anaerolineales; family Anaerolineaceae; genus Leptolinea. The sequence goes on from CAYQTY010000240.1 coordinate 75, forward strand.
AACGTCTGAAGCGGGTCAACTGGCTTCTGGCGCAGGAACTGGATGTACTTCAACTGGAAGATGAGATCCAGACCCGTGTTCAGAGCGAGGTCGACCGCAGTCAACGTGAATTCTACCTGCGTGAACAGATGAAAGCCATCCAGACAGAACTGGGTGAAGGTGACATCTGGACGCGTGAGATCAACGAGTTAAAAGAAAAGATCCAGACCGCCGAGTTGCCGGCGGAAGCCAAAACGGCCGCTCTCAAAGAGATCGAGCGGTTAAACCAGATGCCGCAGATGGCGCCTGAAGTGGGCATCATTCGCACGTATCTGGATTGGATCCTGGAATTGCCGTGGAATATTGCCACAGAAGATAACCTTGACGTCAAACACGCGGCAAAGATACTGGATAACTACCATTACGGCCTGGGCAAAGCCAAAGACCGCATTCTGGAATATATAGCCGTCCGCAGCCTGAAACCGAAAAAGGACCGCCAACCCATCCTGTGCTTTGTCGGTCCTCCGGGCACCGGCAAGACGTCACTGGGGCGGTCCATCGCCGAAGCGCTGGGACGCAAATTTGTGCGTCTTTCACTGGGCGGCGTACGCGATGAGGCGGAAATCCGCGGACACCGGCGTACCTATATCGGCGCGCTCCCCGGGCGCATTTTGCAAACCATGCGGCGCGCGGGTTCCATCAACCCGCTATTCATGCTGGATGAAATTGACAAGCTGGGTGCTGACTTCCGGGGCGATCCCTCCGCGGCATTGCTTGAAGTCCTCGACCCCGAGCAAAACAATTCATTCTCAGATCATTACCTGGAGCTTTCTTTTGACCTGTCAAAGGTCATGTTCATCACCACAGCCAACAGTGTGGGCACTATCCCGCCGGCGCTGCTGGACCGCATGGAAATGATTGAATTCCCCGGTTACATTGAAGAAGAAAAGGTCGAAATTGCCCGCCGGTTCCTCATCCCCCGCCAGATGGAAGAAAGCGGGCTTGATGAAGGCGAAATGACCATTCAGGAAGCTGCGCTGCGGAAGATCGTGCGTGAATACACCTACGAGGCTGGCGTGCGCAACCTGGAGCGTGAGATCGGACGCACCTGCCGTAAAGTAGCGCGCATGAAATCTGAAAAGAAAAAATATCCCCGGCATATCACTCCGCCGATCGTCGAAAAATTCCTGGGACCCCCGGAATTCCTGCTGACCGAAGCCGAGCGCACCGATGAAGTGGGCGTGGCTACGGCAATCGCCTGGACAGAAAACGGCGGCGAGATCATGCCGGTGGAAGTGCTGATCATGGAAGGAAAGGGAAACCTGCAGATCACCGGCCAGGTAGGCGACGTGATGCAGGAATCCGCGCAGGCCGCATTTTCCTACCTGAAGAGCCGCTGCCGTGAACTGGATATCGATCCCGGCGAGTTTGAA
>CAYQTY010000240.1:1496-5695 GCA_964420535.1 uncultured Leptolinea sp.
CCCAGCGCCGGTATAACCATCGCCACGTCATTGATCTCCGCGTTCACTGAACGTCCGATTTATAAGGATGTTGGCATGACCGGTGAGATCACCCTGCGCGGTCGGGTTCTACCCATTGGCGGGTTGAAAGAAAAGATCCTTGCCGCCCACCGCAGCGGGTTAAAACGTGTTCTGCTGCCGGAACGCAATATGAAAGACCTGGTGGACGTACCCAAGAAGGTACTCTCTGATATGAAGATCATCCCGGTCACTCATATGGATCAGGTTCTGGACGTGGCGTTGCATCCGCCTGTGGAACGTAAACAGCGTGTCAAGCCGGAGACAAAAAAGACGACCAAAAAATCAGCGGTGAAAGAGATTACCGCGGAAGGCACCATAACGGAAGCCTGATCTATTACTACTTATTACATTTGACCGCCGGCAAAAAAACCGGCGGTTTTTATATCTCACGGAAACTCAAGGGGTGAGAATGCCCTTGTCCATAATTGTTCATTTTTCGCTGTGGGATGTCCGAACGGGTCAACTCCTGAATTGCTCACCTCGAAGTGAAAATATGGAGCGCCGGATTCGCCGTCCCTTTTTCCAATCCTCCCGATGATCATTCCCGCGAATACTTCCTGCGTACCGGATATCAACAGAGTTTCCAGATGACTGTATTCAAAAAGGCGGGGATAATTATCCACCATCACAATGATCTCATTAGGGGCGCCATTCAAATTCCGGATAGCGGCCATGCCGAACCCGGCAGAATATACAAAGCTGCCTTCTTCACCGGAAATGTCTACCCCGTGCAGGTTATCCACAATGGCATCTGCATCAGGTGAATTATCCGATGAGATCACGGCCGTCTTCCCCCGCCAATCAAGGCCAAAACCGGCACGGGGATCATGGTCGGTAAAACTCCGGATATGTGATTTTCCGGAAACCAGCGGGTAGGGAAGCACCCCCTGCAACAACCCGATGACTATTTCCTTTTCGCCAGCGATAACATAGTACGTGTTTGTAATCTTCATCAGATGGGTTTGCGTCAGATGCTGTTCCGATACCCGGATGTTGTTCATTTCATACGGCGGAATGCTTACCGGTCTCACATATCGGTTTTGATACGCCATCTTTTGAAATGGACCGGTGTTTTTATCGGTGAAGGTCAACCCCACCGGATCCCCGGATTTGATCAGCGCGTGCGACAGAAAGAAGTCACCCTTTTCACCGGTAAGCACGCACACATTGGTGACTTCATTGTTTGACGCGCAAACTTCAATATCGGATAGCCCCGGTTCTGGCAGGTTGATCATGTCGTTTTCGGTTACACCCGGATTGGCAAGCCTGTACGCCTTCAACGCACGAACCAGATCCGGATTTTGTGTTTCGTCTGGTTGTACCAGGGCATTTACGTAACGGAAGGGAACGGTGTTCTGCGTACCAGACAGGTCAATGTCAAAAAACAACCTGCCCTGCAGAATAACCGGGAGATAGGTTGGTGTGAGAGAAATATCTGATGAAGGCGTTATTCCCGCCGGTGCGTTGAGCGACGGTTCTTCTGAATAACAACCGGAAAGGACTATCAGAACGATGAAAACGGCTGTAAACCGGGCAGGGATACGCAGCTTCATTTTCACCTCCAGAGCGTACAGGCGATTCTTATTATTTTCATCATTATAGAACGTCGGGGGAGTGAATTCACCTGAATATTTTGAGGAATGGTGGTACACTATCTATGACTCAAATACTAATATAGTCATAGAGTCACAGGAGAAAGTATGACACGTTCATTCAGCGAACAGGAAAAAGACGAAATCCGAAATCGGCTATTGGAACTGGGGTTGAAGCATTTTTCCACGTATGGTTTCAAAAAGACCAATATAGACGAGATAGCCCGGGCGGCTGGTATCTCCAAGGGAGCTTTTTACCGGTTCTATGGGTCCAAGGAATTGCTTTTCATGGATGTCATTGAACAGGTGGAAGTCCGCGGGCGGGTAGAGATCATGAATGTAATTGATCTGCCAGGCCCCACTCCCAGAGCACGCCTGTTCGCCATACTGAAAAAGGCGTTTGACCTGTTCGGAGAATTGCCGATCCTGCATTTTTTCAGCGCGGGTGATTTTGGAGCGTTGATGAATCAGATACCCGCTGAAAAATTCCGGGAACATATTGCCAGCGACCAGGGTTTCTTTGACCAATTATTAAATGCCTGCCGTGAAGCCGGGATACCGGTTACGGTGGGGGCAGAGGAGATCGTCAACCTGTTGTATCCGCTGGTGACCTCTTTCCTGCTGGATGCAGGGTCAGCCGGCAACCGCCTGACATCCAGCCTGAGCGGCAACCTTGAATTAATTGCCGCCTATTGTCTGGGAGAGGTCAAACTGGAATGTCAATAACCGGGCGCGCCGGTTTGAAAACAAAGAAGGGAAGCAAGAATGAATCTGATTGAAACACAAAACCTCGGTAAACAATATGGAAAAGTCAACGCGGTGGAAAACCTTTCACTGCGTGTGGCCGAGGGTGAGATCTATGCTTTTCTGGGGCTGAATGGCGCCGGAAAAACCACCACCATACGGATGCTGCTGGGGATGATCCGTCCCACAACCGGATACGCGGACGTTTTGGGCGCACGGGTGGAGTTGGGGTCAAGCAAACCATGGAAAGATGTTGGTTATCTGGTGGAGACTCCGCATGCCTACCCCGAACTGACAGTGCAAGAAAATCTCGACGTAGCCCGCCGGCTGCACCCGGGTACTCCGGTTTCCGCCATATCTAATGTGATAGAACGCCTGAGCCTGCAAAAATATGCCGATATCCGCGCCGGGAACCTGTCACTGGGGAACGTCCAACGATTGGGACTGGCTAAAGCGTTACTCCATAAACCGCGGTTGTTATTCCTTGATGAACCGGCTAATGGGCTTGATCCGGCAGGGATCGTGGAGATACGCGAGATGCTGCAGGAAATGACCCGGGAACATGGAACGACAGTCTTCATGTCCAGCCATATTCTGGCAGAGGTATCCCGGATGGCGCAGCGCATTGGTATCATCCACAATGGGCGCCTGCTGCAAGAAATGAATATTGACGAATTGGAAAAGAACCGTTTGCGCCGGCTGCTGGTTCAAACCCGTGACAATCCGGGTGCGGCGCAAATGCTCTCATCAGCCGGGTTTACGCTACATGCGCCCTTGAACGGCACCATCATTCTTGATGATCCAGAAAGCCTGGCAGGACCGGACAGGATCAATACAATGCTGGTTCAGGCGGGATTCGCCCCGACCCGGTTGATGGTGGAAGAAGAAGACCTGGAGGAATATTTCCTCCGGTTGGTAGGTATGGAAAAAGGAATTGAGAATGTTAAATCTTAGCCATATGATCATTGTGGAATGGCGTAAAGCCATCCGTTCGCGTATCCCGTACTGGACATCCATTTTCGCGGCTTTTTTGCCCATGGCCATCGCTTTGATGGTGTTAATCTCGCGAAATCCGGAAATATCACAGAAGCTGGGTATTCTCAGCGCGAAAGCCGATCTGATCGCGTTTTCAGCCACAAACTGGCCGGCGTACATGGCGTTGACCGGTGAAATAATCGCGGCAGCGGGTTTCTTTATGTTCGTTGTGATCCTTAGCTGGATCTTCGGGCGTGAGTTTGCTGATGGAACATTGAAAGATCTGCTGGCGGTTCCAGTGCCACGTACTACGATCCTGCTGGCTAAATTTATCGTGTTCGCGGGTTGGTCGGGTGCCATGGCATTGATCACACTGATTGTCAGCCTGTTGTTGGGCGCGATGATCCAGCTGCCGGATGGTTCGACGCCGGTGATCATTCAAGGAATACTGGGTGTTCTGGTTACCGCGTTGTTGACGATGCTGGTTGTTGTCCCCTTTGCCTTGCTGGCAAGTGCTGGTCGCGGTTACTTACTCCCGATGAGCATGGCGGTTCTCACGCTGATCCTGGCCAATGTGGCAGCCGCGTTGGGGCGGGGGGATCTGTTCCCATGGAGTATTCCGGGGCTGTTTTCACAGGGTAAGGATATGGTTGGTCCGGCAGGATTCTGGATCGTGGTCGTCACAGGGTTGTTGGGGTGGTATGTCACCAACCTTTGGTGGAAAAGTTCCGACCAGAGCCGGTAACCGGAAGAATCGCATGGCAGGGTTGATGCCGGCGGGGAATTAATGTGTCTATTCAATAATCAAAAGAGTTCCCGCCGCATCAT
>CAYQTY010000241.1:0-5691 GCA_964420535.1 uncultured Leptolinea sp.
GCGGAAGGGCGAGGCGTTTGCTGACGAATACCATAAGGAATGGCCAGATCATACTGGCGCCAATGGTGCTGATCAACAACCCCCAGAATAAAAGCCAGAACTGGGGGGGATACTCTCTTCTGGCTTTATTAAAACTCTCAAGCATATATCGCACTCACGAGAATCGTCAAAAAATCACTGCAGGTCAGGAACAGCCATCATACCAGAAAATCGGGACATCTTTGAACAATACCTAACACTGTTAGAATCCGGGAATGTTTATGGTACAGGGAGGAAGATATGGCAGTTTTTCGTTATGACACAGCCGTCACAACCGCATTCGGGCAATTGGCCGGCGGTTTTATTGTTGGCAACGGGATAAAGAATGGCCCAACGACGCCGGAAGTTCTGTCCATGTATATGACGGAACAGGCACTTGTAAAAGAGCGCATCGGTGCAACCCCGCTTAGTGAATTGCCTACATTGGCCGGTTGGCGCGCGGCTTTCCGTCTGTTTGGTGTGGACCCTACCGGTTATCGCAGCGCGGCAGAAGCATTGTTACGCCGGTTAACGAAGAAGGGTGACATCCCCTCCATCAACTTGCTGGTTGATCTTTGCAATATGGTCAGCATTCGCTACGGCTTGCCGGTGGCTGCCATTGATACCCGGCAGGTTAATCTGCCCATTACGGTGCGGTTTGCGAGGGGTGACGAGACTTTTGTAAACCTTAATCAAGTTGAAGCAGATCACCCTTCAACGGGTGAGGTGATCTTCACGGATGAAAAGGATGTGGTCATCGCCCGGCGCTGGTGCTGGCGGCAAAGCGAAGAAAGCGCCGCCCGTGAAGAGACTACCGACCTGCTGATCACGATCGAAGCACAAAATGCTGGTGGTACCGATCTTGTGCAATCTGCTGTGAACGACCTTTTGGCCCTTTTGCCCGCTCATCTGGGAGGAGCGTATTCGTCGTTCTTTCTGCCCTGAATGTCTTAAGTCTTAAAAATTGTCACAATTTAATACTGGACGGACTTTATCCACATTTCTCGATGCTATAATCTTTTCAATTGAACGCGTAAAGAAACCGGATTAATCGTAGAACCTCATGTCTTTTGTCCACCTTCATGTCCACTCGGAATATTCACTGCTTGATGGATTCGCGAACATCAAGAAACTGGTTGAGCGCACAAAAGAATTGGAAATGCCGGCCATCGCTCTTACCGATCACGGGACGATGCACGGCATTATTGAGTTTTATAATGCCGCTGCCAAAGCCGGTGTAAAACCCATCCTCGGGATGGAAGCTTATATGGCGGCCCGAAAGATGACGGACCGTGAGTCAACCCTTGACCGCAGTTCCACCCATCTGCTTCTGCTGGCTGAAAATATGACCGGATACCGGAACCTGCTGAAGCTGGCTTCTGCTGCGCAACTGGAAGGTTTTTACTACTACCCGCGCATTGACCGCGATTTGCTGGCACAGCATTCCGAAGGATTGATCGCCACCACCGGCTGCCTGGCTTCTGATATCTCCCGAACCATTTTAGAGCAGGGTGATGAAGCCGTGCGCAAAAAGCTGGACTGGTATTATGACGTGTTCGGCAAAGACAACTTCTTTATGGAGCTGCAGGAACACAACATCCCGGAACTCGAAACCCTGAACAAAGCGCTCATTGGCCTTGGCCCGCGGTATCAGGCGAAGTATGTGGCCACCAATGACTCGCATTACATCCGTAAAGAAGACGCCCGCCTGCAGGATGTACTGTTGGCCATACAGACCAACACCACCCTGAACGACCCGAAACGCATGCGCATGTCAGATCCTACCTATTACCTGCGCTCACCACAGGAAATGCAGGAGATCTTCCATGCCGTACCGGATGCCCTCAGCAATACACTGACGATCGCCGAGCGCTGCAATGTTGACCTGACTGTCTCCGGCTGGCACCTTCCGGTTTTCCCGGTACCCGAAGGGTATACCGCTGAATCTTACCTGAGACACCTGTGTGAAGAAGGTTTAATCCGGCGCTATGGCAATCGGGCAACAGACCCGAAAGTGCGCGAACGCCTGGATTATGAACTGGGCATCATCCACACCATGGGTTTCGATGCTTATTTCTTAATTGTGTGGGACCTGTGCCGACACGCACGTGAAGTGGGCATCTGGTATAACGCGCGCGGTTCGGCTGCCGGTTCAATGACGGCTTACACCCTGGATATCACCCTGGTTGAACCTATCAACCATGGACTGATCTTCGAACGCTTCCTGAACCCGCATCGTATTAGCATGCCTGATATTGATCTTGACTTCCAGGACGACCTGCGTCCGCGTATGCTGGAATACTGCGCCCAAAAATACGGTGAAGACCGTGTGGCGCAGATCATCACCTTTGGCACCATGGGCGCGCGCGGAGCACTGCGTGACGTGGGCCGCGTGATGGATGTGCCGCTCTCCGAAGTTGACCGGGTGGCAAAGATGATCCCCAATGTAGGCGCGGGAGCGTTGACCATTGCCGAGGCGATGGAAACCGTTCCGGATTTTAAGGAAGCCTACGAGAGCAGCCCGAACCTGAAAAACCTCATCGAAACCGCGCGCGATATGGAAGGTGTGGTTCGCAACGCCGGCACCCACGCGGCCGGGGTGATCATTGCCGATCAACCCATTGTCAACCTGGTGCCGCTTCACCGCCCGACCAGCGGATCTGACGACAGCCCGGTGAAGGTGGTCACGCAGTTTGATATGGGCGTGCTTGACGCCCAGCGTCTGTTGAAAGTTGACTTCCTGGGCCTGGCTACGTTGACCATTATGGCGCGTGCCACTGACCTGATCTATAACCGGCATAACATCCGGTTGAATTTACAGAACATCCCTACAGACGACCCCGAAACATTCGAGTTCATCAGCAAAGGCCACACCGCAGGCATCTTCCAACTGGAAGGCAACGGTATGACCCGCTACATCACCCAGATGCATCCGAGAAATCTGGATAATGTCATCGCCATGGTGGCCCTATACCGCCCGGGCCCGATGGACTTCATCCCTACGTATATCAAGCGTATGCATGGCGAGGAAGAAGTCAGCTACCGGCACCCGATGCTGGAGCAGAACTTCAGCGATACCTACGGGATTCCGATCTATCAGGAACAGTTGATGATGGCGGCTATGAACCTGGCCGGCTATACCGCATCTGAAGCGGATGAACTGCGGAAAGCCATTTCCAAAAAGAACGCCGAGGCGCTGCAGAAACACCGGCTGAAATTCATTGAAGGCTCCAAAAATAAGGGTATTCCGCAGGAAACCTCCGCCGCGATCTTTGAAGACTGGGAAAACTTCGCCCGGTACGGTTTTAATAAAAGCCACGCCGCCGATTACGGCGTCATAGCCGTACAGACCGGATACCTGAAAACCCACTACACCATTGAGTATATGACGGCGCTGCTATCAGCCTCAAAAAATGAGACGGAGAAAGTGGCGTTTTATATCGCCGATTGCCGCTCGCTGGGGATCAGCGTTTTACAACCAGATATCAATACCAGCGGTTGGGATTTCACCATTGAAGATTGCGAAGATTGCGCCAAGATCCGGTTTGGATTGGGAGCCATTAAGAATGTAGGGCAGAGCCCGGTGGAAACCATTATCACAGCCCGCAAAGAAGGCGGCCGTTTTAAAGACCTGAACGACCTGGCCCGCCGGGTCGACCTGCGTTCCGTTGGGCGGCGTCCACTGGAATCGATGATAAAGGTGGGGGCGCTGGATTCGTTCGGCACCCGCGCCGCGCTGCTTCAAGCTCTGGATTCCATTATCTCCGCCAGCGGCAGTCATTTCAAGGCGGCCCTGAGCGGCCAGATGACGTTCTTTGGCACCGTTCAGGGTGTGGATGAACACATCGCCCTGCCTGTGACGGCTGAAGTCGACCGTAGGGAAAAGCTGGACTGGGAAAAGGAATTGATTGGCCTGTATGTGACGGATCACCCGCTTTCGCCGTATGTGGACTATATGACCGAGGCTGTCACGCATTTCTCCGGTCAGATGAAAGAGTCCAACCCGAAAGACAAAGTCACCGTGGCCGGTATGGTATCCAAATTCCGGGCGCACACCACCAAGGATGGTAACTCGATGGGTTTTGCCACTCTGGAGGATACCCAGGGATTTATTGAACTGGTGATCTTCCCGCGTTCATGGGAGAAGTACAGCGCGCTGATCAAACAAGATGCTGTTCTTCTGGCTTCCGGAAAACCGGATTGCGAATCGGGAGACCCGAAGGTTCTGGTGGATAAGATCGAAGTTATAGACCTGAGCAAACCACCGAAAAAGAAAAACAGCGCGAAAAAGGACAATACTCCTGCCGAACCATCATCACCGGAGGAATCCGGCCTGGATGTTCCGGTATTCAATGAATCTGAACCGGATTGGACCTCAATGCCACCCATGCCCGAAGACCCTGAGACATCATCCCCTGATGGATCGCCAACTTCCGTAACAGCCGCTTCACCCGAACCGGTTTCCCACGGTTGGCCGGGCGTATCCTCTGGCGGGAATGGCGGCCAGGCGGTGAAAGATGCACCGGCAACCGAACCTTTCGGGCATATTGAAACCGTAAAAGAGCAGCCCGGGGTAAAGTCCCCGGTCTTTGACCCTGACGCTCCATCTCGGCGGGTCACTGTGGTGCTTACCCCCACCGGAGACCGTGAACGTGATAAAGCCAAACTCGTGCGCGCGCATACCATACTCACTGCCTATACCGGAAATGACCATTTCGATTTCATGCTGTTTGAAAACAACCAGCAGTATCAGATGGACTTCCCCAATCACCCCACGAATATTTGCGATGACATGCTGATCACTCTCAAATTGCTGGTAGGCGAAGAAAACATCACCATCCACGAAACAGCCTGAGGAGGCTCAACAATGAACAACGTGATCTACCAGGTGGACGCGTTTACGCGCGAATCTTTCAAAGGAAATCCGGCTGGCGTGTATGTCAGCGATACGGCACGATCGGAAGACTGGATGCGCGGTATGGCGCGCGAGATGAACCTCTCCGAGACGGCGTTTCTTGTTCCGGCTGGCGGAAACGGCGAGTTCAACCTGCGCTGGTTTACCCCGGCAGTAGAGGTGGACCTGTGTGGGCACGCCACACTCGCCAGCGCGCATATACTATGGGAACAGGGCTACCTGGATAAAAACACGGAAGCCCGGTTTATTACCCGCAGCGGTCTGTTGACTGCCCGGTTGACCGATGGCGGCTGGATCGCGCTGGATTTTCCGGCAAAACAGGTGGAACCGGCTGAGATACCAGATGGCCTTCTGGAAGGGCTGCATATTACGGCACCGAAGTATGTTGGTTCCAATAAAATGGATTACCTGGTGGAAGTGGATGACGAAGAGCAGGTGCGAAACCTGATTCCCGATCACAGCCAGTTGCGCCGTGTGAAGCTGCGAGGCGTGATGGTAACGGCTAGATCGTCTTCACCTGATTATGATTTTGTCTCGCGCTTCTTTGCCCCCGGCGCCGGCGTTGATGAAGATCCGGTCACCGGCTCGGCACATACCGCGTTGACCCCGTACTGGGCAAAGAAACTTGGCAAGAAAGAAATGACGGCTTACCAGGCAAGCGCTCGCGGCGGCATTCTCAAAGTGGTCGATAACGGAAGCCGGGTGGAAATCCGTGGACAGGCGTTGACAGTATTTCAAGCCGAACTCCCGCCCCGGCT
>CAYQTY010000242.1:0-5660 GCA_964420535.1 uncultured Leptolinea sp.
GATTTGTAAACAATTGACCGCAAGAAAAATGGTTCAGGAAATGGATAAATGAAGCTGCTTTCCCAGTACCCTGGCAGCCCGATTCATGGTTTGCAGGGTCACGGATTCATTTTCCGGATCCAGAAGACGATTCAAGGCAGCCCGGCTGGTATTCAGGCGCGATGCCATATCTGTTTTCGAGAGATTGTTTTCTTTCATCAGTGACTGGATTTGATAGGCCAGCACACGTTTGACGGCCATCTGGTCAACTTCTTCACGGATGCCCTGTTCGTCAAGGAAGGTATCAAAATCACTGCCAATATGAGTTTCGTTCATTTTTCACCATGACATTGTGTGACTGGGGTGGTGAAGAATTTGACTACAAGGATGGGTGCGTTGTTCACGGGTTATTGTATAAAAAATGGTACATAGAATCAATGTAATATTGAAATTATCCAATTTGTTGAGACTACCTGGATGTCACCAACTATCAGAAATTAAGATTATTCATCTAGCACCCTACACCAAAGTGGAAATTAATTCTGTGAATTATCGTGCAGGTTGTGGATTAGGCATATGTGGGAAAAGGTAAAAATTCAGAGAACAACTCCACGAATGCATACAAATTACTACTGCTATCACCTGCACTAGTATTTTCCTGTCTTAGTTACAAATTCATAATTTATTCCAAAAAGGTATCAGATACCGGTTTTATCATGTCATGCAGCAAGATCCACTTTCCCATTCTAATTTTTTCTTTTGAAACAAGGAAATCTCTTCCTTTAACGGGTAAATACTCTCTATTTACTACCCAATTATTTGTTTTTCTTAATTTATGAAAACACTTATATTGATCAAGGAAATGATCTATTTGAATGACAGGTATATCTTTATCTTGTACCCAAAATTCCCCGATAAAATTATCTGAAATCAATATGTATGAAAAATCAAAATCATTATTAATTGAGAGGATATCGATTATTTTCTGGGGTCTGAGTAGAATTGCCTCCCTAATTTTTTTTAGTTGTGATATTCCTTTACTAATTTCTTCGCTTTTTTCAATGACTTCCCTGACTTCTGCAGGATCTATGAACCATTTTAATTCAATAAAAACAACAAGTTTTTCTTCTTTACTTATTATTGCTAGATCAATATCAGGTATTGAATTGCCCAAAGGATTTTTACCTGAGTAGTAAGAAAGGGAAGGGTCGCCAAGCGACATAATGATCTTTTTGCGCATTATTGCTTCTTTACCATTAATCAATATTGAATACCGGCTTTTTTCTTCAGGAATTCGATTAAGTAGTATTGAATAGTTTCGTTCAAATGAATTATTAATTATTAGATTTGGTGAGATTGCATATTCGGATTTTGTTATTCTGATAATTGGTTGTAATACAGGATCCGGTGATTTGATGCCCATCTCCCCATAGGTAAAAGTATTGATAAAAAGTTTTGCTTTTTCAATACTGACATTTGAAAAATTTGCTAACATATAAGGTAATTCAGCAGTATCAACAATAATAATCCCATCTAAAATCCCCATTCCTCTACAGCCTTTTAGACTAGCTAGAATACGGGAATTGAAATGAATAAATGACCATGTAAATAAGAAACCGTACATTGCTCTAAATTCATTAACATTCCAATTTGCAAAAGACCAATTATCTGGGAACTCATGAAATGTAATTAATAAAGAAGCTAAATATTTTCTTGATTCAGAAAAAAGCCTTTTACTCAATTTGTAACGAAACCGGTCAGGTTCAAGTAATAAATATTTATCAATAGTCTGCAGAAATTTTTCGTTGGTTTTGAAACCATGCATATCTCTTATTGAATTCCTTGTTCTAATAAGAAATCCATAATACATGTATCGATAGTCTTTTTTTGTTTTATAAATTTCAGAAATAATCCCATTCTGCTCATTTAATTCCAAAATTCCCCTACTTGCTAACGAGAATGCAGAAACAAAACTATCATAATCCTCTGCCATATTGAATAGATCATTGCTATTTTCATAAAATTGTTCCGAATATATTGGTTGAAATGAATTTGCCTGAGGACAATTTTTAAAAATCCATTCGATCGCATATTTGGTACAAAAAAGGAGATTGTCTGTATAAATTGCTTTTTCAATCTGCATAGGATCATTCTGATTAAGTATTTGCATAAGAAATCTGTCTTCATATACTGCCAGAAAGTTCCAACAAGATGTTGGGAAATTCTGAGTAATCAAAGGATTCAATTTATGAAGATCATCAATTTCTTTTTCGATGTCTCTGATTTCTTTTTTAACAAGGTCGACCATAGAAACCATCCATAGCTTTCAAGTGGCATAGATATTTCCAACAAAGGGAAAGTTACCTCAGAAAAGTGATATTCCCATTTCGTTCGATAAATATTATAGAGATTCCTGTTCTCTGTTTTGCCAACAAAGGCAAACGGTCCCAAAGATTTCGAAATTGTTTATTATCCGGTAGAGCAATACTATAAAGCGTATCTGGATCATCCATTCGTTGTAATGTTTCGCCAAGGATCATAAGGAAGTAATTGACTCGCATAGGTTGAAGGGAGCCTTCCCCTTTTACTTCAATGACCCATCTTTGGTTTTCTTTTGTTGCCAAAATATCTATTCCCCGTTCGTGCCCCCATGCAATTCTAGTTTCCCATCCATCTGATTCCAACCAGGTTTTCAAATACCCCTTAAGCAAATCTTCAGAAAGATGGGTTCCGGGATTCTCAAGCGGATTTTCCTGCTTAATTTCAACAGTTGAAACATAGTTTTTATCTACTAATTTGTTCCTGATTTTCCCTTGAATAACAACCCGATCAATGATTCCTTTATCTTTCAAATATCTACAGGCAATATTTACAGATTGTTGCGGTGAATCCTTTCCATAGAGTACATCGGCTAGTTCCCTGTCTGTTTGTCCGTCGGTTTGTTTCAATTGCGAAATAATATTGTCCTGAATGGTCATTGGACCCCTTCTTCTTAGTTTGAATTGTTTTCAGCATTGTACAGCGCAAAAGGGATTATGAAAATTCATACAAAAACTATTGTATACATCTATACAATATGTTTTGTACACATGATCTTGTTTGAAAAAATGAGTATTTACTTAATCACTCAATGGCAAACACCGTTTTCACTATGGGTAGTTGACACATCCCCAGAATCGTCTCCCCTTATTCGCCCCAACCTCAGCCGTGCGCAACACCATCGGTTGACCGCATTTCGGGCAGAGAGGCGGTTGTTCATCAGCCGGTCTTGTTGCTGTCACTGGGCTGCCCTCGACAGGCTCGGGCATCGGATTCTGGATTGATTTTGTTTGAGGTATTCCGGTGGGTGAACCCACAGGCACGGAATGCCCGGCTGCCTGGCGGGGAGGAGCTGAAGTCTGTGTTTTTAGCAGGGCATCCAAATTTCACCTTATATCATTGCTTTATTTTTAACCTCTTTTTCATATAATTATCTTGTCTAATAAATCTTCCACAAACCGCATCAAATCAATTGACCTTCTTCTCAGGATTGGTGGGCTATGAAACGATTGATCTGTTCCATCAGTATTTTCGTTCTTCTCTTCCTTTCTCTCTCTGCCTGCACCATCAGAAGATCGGGCTCCGGAAATGCACAGCCCACCAAAACCGTGGAGGCTCAGGGTTCCGGCAACGCCATGGTTGACCTGGCCACGCCGGTGCCTGAGATCATCGATACGGTCGAGGAACCCACTGAGGAATTACCCACAAACACCGTAAAGCCCGGCAAGAAGACCGCCACGGCGACGAAGGTTGTCAATAAACCCAAGGCGACGGCTGACCCGAAGAAGGTGGCATTTGATACATTGATCGGCACATGGAAGGTCATCAAGATCTCTAAAAGTGACCGGGGAGTCTCGTGGCAGGAGCTTGGAAATATGTTGACGTTTCAAACCGACGGCATGATGACCATGGATGCCGTAGACGGGACCAGTGAAAGCATGAAATTCCGGATCGACGGAAAACAGGTACTTTTTACCTTCGATGATGGGAAGAAAGAACGCTGGACGTATACGTTTACCCAGTCTGACAGCGGATTGACATTGAGCAAACTGGGGGCATCGGAACGCATGGATATGGTGAAGATGGAATAACCTGATGAAATGACCCGGCTGCGGCCGGGTCATTTTTTTATTGGTCTGGAATTTCGCTACTTCATCCCATTAAAGAGTTGCAGCTGTCCGGTGGCGCCAAGATACGCCCCCACAGCCGCGTTGACCAGCGTGAGCAGTAAGCCGATGGAACACAGGATCACGCCGGCGATGGCGGTGCCGCGTTTGGTATTGGCGTTGATGCCCAGTATCCCGAGTACCAGCCCGGCGATTGTCACCGGAGCGCCGCAGATGGGCAGCAGCCAGGTTCCCAGGCTGAGCAAACCGAGCACGAATGATGTGGTGGATTTCCACGATCCGGATGATTGATTTTCCATAATGATATCTCTATTCAAAAAAATGCCGGTTGCACCCCGATGTTCTTTTTACACGACTTTAACTTCAAACAGGTTAATACCGGTCTATACTTACCATTGTAACCTCCCTTATTAATAGAAAAGCTGGACTTATGAAAAACTTCAAAACCGTTTTGTATGAGGCGGTTCTTGTGTCATTTGCCAAGATTCTGGCAAAGTACGATGTTTTCACGCAAAACATCATCATGCGTGACATCGGCAAAGAGATCATCGGATATCTCAATGAACACGATTTCGGATTCAAAGAATCCGGTTCTATTGATGACCTGGGCACCTTGATCGACCTGTTCGTCAAAAATGGTTTCGCGGAATCACTGACAATCACCCCCGCGGAAAAAGGCGAAACCTATATCTGGAAGGGCCTGTATGGAGTTGACGCCTATAAAGATCTGTATGATCTTTCACTCAATCCATTTCTGGCCTGTCCGTTGAATCTGTGCATGGTGTATGTCACCGCGAAGCACAAAAAGAAAATGCTGATGCACCGCAAGGAATTCGTTAGCGATACTATCTCCGAAGCGCAATATGAGTTGGTGGATGACGATACTCCGCCGGCCGAGTGGGTGATGGACGAGATGGTCGTTGACTCGGCGCGCATGTTTGAGATTGCCTTTGAAAAACAAAAACTGTACCATCAGCAGGCCAACACAGACTACCTGACCGGTCTGAACAGTCGGCAATCCATTGTGGAAAAAGGGAACAAGCTCTTCCATTATTCGCGCGTGGACAATCGGCCTTTCTCTGTTCTGGTGTTGGATATTGACCGGTTCAAAGAGATCAATGATACATATGGGCACATCGCCGGAGACGACGTACTCCGCCAATTGGCCCGTATCTTACAGGAATCCGTTCGCGGTTCAGATATGGTCGGACGGACCGGCGGCGAGGAATTTATCTTTCTGCTGCCCAATACGCCTCAATCAAGTGCTGTAGAAATTGCTGAACGCCTGCGAAAAGAAGTCGAAGGCGCGAAATTTGATATTGGGGAAGGTTCAAAGATCGACCTTACCATCAGCGTGGGTGCCGCCAGCGATAACGGGACTTACGAGGATTTCAGGGCGCTGATCGAGCGGGCTGACTTTGCCCTGTACCGGGCAAAGAAATCCGGGCGCAACCAGGTTGCTGTGGTCTGACCCGGAATAATCACAGGATCAAATTACCCGCAAAGGTCATCGTA
>CAYQTY010000243.1:0-5647 GCA_964420535.1 uncultured Leptolinea sp.
CGCGGACTACCCGGATTCAACCAACTTCTTCGATTATCACTTCGCCAATGAGAACAACAAGCAGTTTGGTACTCTGTTCCCCGATATCGTTGCTCCTATCAAAGAAGCTGGTAAACTGGCCGATGCTGCCAAACGCCAGGTTGAGTATGACAAAGTAAACGATCTGCTGAAAAAACATGTTCCTATGATCCCGGTTGCCCATGGTGGTTCCGCCACAGCCTTCAAGGCTTCTGTGAAAGGTGCCCATGCCAGCCCGCTGACCAATGAAAACTTCTCCGTTATGGATAATGGCGCGGATCAGTTGGTCTGGATGCAGAACGGCGAACCCGCAGCTATCTGGTGCTCAGACGAGACCGATGGCGAGACTCTGCGCGGCTGCGAAGCCATGTACGAATCCCTGCTGGCCTTCAAGGTTGGTAGTGTGGAAGTTGAGCCCTCTTTGGCCGAGAAATATACCGCCAACGCTGACGCGACTGAATATGTTTTCAACCTGCGCAAGGGTGTCAAATTCCAGAACGGCGCCGCCCTGGATGCCAATGATGTTGTAGCTACCTTCGTATCCCAGTGGGATGCCTCCAGCCCCAATCACAAAGGCCGCACCGGCACGTTTGAGTACTTCGGCTCCTTCTTCGGTTCATTCTTGAACGCCCCCGAAGAGTAGAGCTTCTCTCTTGAAATAGAGACCTGAATGAAAATACCGGTCAGTGGATTATTCCACTGACCGGTACATCCTTGAATTTACAGGATAGGCTGAAGCCAGATGCTTCAATTTATATCAAGACGAATATTGTTGTTAATCCCTGTTTTACTGGGAATTGTATTGATTACGTTTGGAATCGTTCGTTCTATTCCTGGCAATCCTTGTGTGACGATGCTGGGTGAACGTGCCACGCCGGAAAAATGCGAGAAATTCATGGACCGGTATGGGTTGAACGATAACGTAGCTGTTCAGTTTGGCCGCTTTCTCACGAATATGGTTCAAGGAGATCTGGGTACATCCATCAAATTCTCCCGACCGGTAGCTGATATTATCGCGGAACGTTTGCCATTAACTATTGAGCTAACGATTTGTGCGATGATATTTTCGACAACCTTTGGTGTGCTATTAGGTGTTGTCTCTGCTTTGAAGCGGAATTCTTTTGTTGACACATTGACTATGGTCGGAGCAAACATTGGCGTTTCCATGCCGGTATTCTGGCTGGGTTTAATGCTGGCTTATGTATTTGCTCTGTTATTGAAAGGTACTCCATTCTTTATTCCCCCGTCAGGACGTTTTACAGCTGGAATGACATTGATGTCACTCACCAAATACTGGGGATTGACTGATGTATCGGGATTTCAGAAATTTGTCGTTGACTTTATGTCCAATTCTTTATTTGTAAATGCATTCATCACGGGTAATTGGAAAGTGGTAAAAGACGGACTCTGGCATTTGATATTACCCGCTGTGGCCGTTGGTACCATTCCCATGGCGGTTATCGCCCGCATGACACGATCCAGCCTGCTGGAAGTTCTCGGATTGGATTATGTACGCACGGCACGCGCCAAAGGATTGATCGAACGCCTTGTAATTTCAAAACATGCCATGCGAAATGCCATGATACCGATTGTAACCATCATCGGTATTGAGACCGGAAGTTTGCTATCGGGGGCGGTGCTTACAGAAACTGTATTCGCGCTACCCGGGGTAGGAACCGCCCTTGTCAACGCCATTCTGGCGCGTGACTATCCGGTGGTTCAAGGCTTTACACTGGTTATCGCTATCATTTTCGTGCTGGTCAACCTTATCGTTGACGTCTCGTACGCCTATCTTGATCCCCGTATCCGGGTTGAATGACAGATATCATGAAAGAACAAAATTCAAACACAAACGGTGTTTATGAACGTCAATCTCCAGCCCGGGAATCATTCCGCCGGTTCTTACGTCACCGGTCTGCGCAGGTGGGGTTGGCCATCCTCTTTGGTTTGCTGCTCATCGCCATTTTTGCACCCCTGATCGCGCCCTATAACCCCACACAAATTCTTAAGACTGAAAAACGGCGCTCTGTGCCCTGCATCCACGTGTTGGGATGCCCGGCGGAAAAGACAGAGCATATCATGGGAATTGACGGGAATAGCCGCGATCTGTTTTCCAGGGTTATTTATGGATCACGCCTTTCATTACAGATCGGGTTAATCACCATGAGTTTCGCCATTGTACTTGGCGGGCTAATTGGAGCGATTGCCGGTTACGTTGGTGGTTGGTTTGATAATCTACTAATGCGTACAATGGACGTTTTGATGGCATTCCCAAGCCTGCTTCTGGCTATTGCCATTGTAACTGTTCTGGGTACCGGTTTGATCAACGCGCTGCTGGCTATCGGTATTGTCTCAATACCCCGGTTTGCGCGTCTGGTAAGAGCTACAGTGTTATCAACCAAAGAACTGGATTATGTTTCAGCATCCAGAGCATTGGGCGCTTCACCCATGCGGTTGTTATTTAACCGTATCCTGCCCAATTCTGTCACACCGCTTATCGTGCAGGGAACGCTGGGTATTGCCACCGCCATCCTGGACGCGGCTGCACTTTCATTCCTGGGTCTGGGTGCTGAACCTCCCCGGCCTGAATGGGGCCTAATGCTTGGCGAAGAAAAGAATAGTGTTTTCAATGCGCCTCACCTCGTGTTTTTCCCGGGCGTTGCCATTATGCTCACCGTACTCAGTTTTAATCTGGTAGGTGACGGATTGCGCGACGCATTAGATCCGCGCTTGCGCGGAAAACCTGTTGCTTAGGAGAAAAAATGGCAGAAAACAAACGCTGGTCAACCCCTCCCGCGATGGAGATAGATCCAAAGAAGAGTTATCAGGCTGTTATGACAACCGACAAAGGCAAGATCGTTATTGATCTTTTTGCGGCGAAGGTTCCAAAAACAGTGAATAATTTTGTGTTCCTGTCACGCCAGGGTTTCTATGACAATACGATCTTCCATCGTGTGATCAATGATTTCATGGTTCAGGGCGGCGACCCAACTGGTACCGGTATGGGCGGCCCCGGATACAAATTTGAAGATGAATTTGATTCATCTCTTATCCATAACAAACCTGGTGTTCTATCCATGGCCAATGCGGGTGCGAACACGAATGGCTCACAGTTCTTCATTACCCATGTTGCCACACCGTGGTTGAACGGCAAACACGCTGTTTTTGGTCAGGTATCCGAAGGAATGGATGTGGTGATGTCAATTCCTGAAAGAAACCCGCAGGCGCCCGAGTATCCGGGTGTTAAGATCCAATCAGTTGAGATTGTAGAGAAGTAATTTCGGAATAAACTAACAGAGAAGAAGTACCGCAAATAATGGTACTTCTTCTTTTTTTAATTTTATTGACAATTATTTCACCGGAAGATATTATTTACATACCCGTAAATAAATTTCATAATTATCAGGCTGTGGTTTAAATATGAGCATGATTAGCAGTGATTACGAATCTTCCCGACTGATCAGCAAAATATTGATGATGTATTACATGGAAGACCGGTCTCAGGCAGAAATTGGTCAGGAACTAGGGCTTTCCACGGCAAAAATAAATAGACTCCTGAAACAGGCTCGTAACCAGGGGTATGTGGAGATAAATATCCACACCCCGTACCAGCACTTAATACAGCTTGAGAGAGACCTGGAAGCCTCTACCGGGCTCAAAAATGCCATTGTTGTACCCAAACTCGGGGAAAATCCGAAAGCTTTGATTCAATCTGTTGGGCAGGCTGCGGCAAATTTCTTTCTGGAACACCTGAGAGATGGAGATGTGGTTTGTATGGGAGGGGGAACATCCTTAAGTTCCATGGTCGACGGAATCCGAAGCGACCATCAATATGACATTACGATTGTTCCCGCCTGTGGTGGAATGCAGGGGCGGCACGATACTGATGTAAACAACCTCGTAGCCGACCTGGCGTCAAAACTAGGCGGAAAGGGTATGTCACTACATGCGCCCGCAATAACGGATACGCCATCTGAACGGAAGGCCATTTTGGACATGCGTCAGGTTCGTGAAGTGCTGGATCTGGCGGATAGCGCGCAAATCGCGCTTGTGGGTATTGGCGCGATCCGTCCGGCAACGGTAAGCCTTTTTCAGTTTGCCTCTCTTTCTGATGATGATATTCTGGCGCTGACTGAGAACCGGCAGGCTGTCGGAGAGATACTCCTGCACCTGATCGACAAAAACGGAAAACCTGTTAAGAATGTATTGAATGAGAGAATTGTCAGCGTGGCGTTGGATGTATTTAAAAAGATTCCCCTGACTATTGGAATTGCCGCGATGCCGTTGAAAACCGCCCCGATCATCGCGGCCCTTCGGGGAAAATACCTAAAAGTTCTGGTGACCGATGAAGAGACAGCATTGGACGTTCTGGAAAAATTTCCAGTAAACCCATCGAATCATGCAATGAATTCCGGGATTAATTAATGGTATAAATTGATTTCTTGGAATATCTACTTCCTCCGCGAGTATTTGTGGAGGAAGTTGTGAATCTGAATCGCGAGGGCTTATGAAAGAGGAATTTACCGGTACCGTTAATCAGGTTTTGGTATGCCGTGATGAAAAATCTATCCGATCAGAATCTGTGAATGAAGTGGATGTTACCTTCGAAGGATTTTCCGGTGACAAACATTCCGGATGGACAAAGCTTTCCGACGGGCGAACGAAATTTTATCCCCGGGGAACTATAATCCGCAATTCGCGGCAGGTCTCCATGGTTTCGCTTGAAGAAAGCCGCCAGATCGCCGCAGAACTGGGTATTAAATCTCTTCAGCCGGAATGGATGGGAGCCAATCTCTTGTTAGAAGGAATAGCGGAATTATCCTCCTTAGGGCCAAATTCCAGGCTGTTTTTTGAAGGTGGTGTTGTACTGCTGGTGACGGAAGAAAATCACCCTTGCGGAACGATGTCTGCCGAGATTGCCCGCCATTTTCCGGAAAATCTGGAACTATCGGGAAAAATTGTCAAAGCTTCCATGCACCGGAGGGGAATTGTGGCCGTGGTGGAACTGCCGGGATTAATCAAGAAAGGTGAATCTGAGCGCGTTTCCCGCGCATAATTGGTCATTATTATGGGTGAAATCGCTGCTGTCTTCACGGCTGTCTGCTGGTCCTTTACGTCTATCTTTTTTAATAACGCATCCCGCCTAATTGGCTCGGTACGGGTCAACCGGCTGAGGTTGCTGGTTTCAACGGTCATTTTATTATTCGTCCACCTGGTTGTGATGGGCAGCCTGATACCAGTGCATGCTACACCTCCACAATGGTTTTGGCTTGGCCTCTCTGGGATCATAGGACTCGCACTCGGAGATGCTTTCCTGTTCCAGGCGTATGTGCATATAGGCGCCCGCCTGACTACTGTCATTATGGCGCTTGACCCGGTTTTTTCCGCGCTGATTGCCTGGATCTGGCTGGGTGAAAAACTGACTCTGATGGAAGTGGTCGGGATTGTAATCACCATATTTGGCGTCGGTTGGGTGGTTATGGAACAACGTAACGGGCAGGGCGCTCATACCCGAAAAGACCTGATCCTTGGGGTGCTTTGTGGCATTGGTGCGGTTCTTGGGCAAGCTATCGGATTTGTGCTGTCAAAAAAGGGATTGGCCAACGATTTTTCACCATTATCCGCGGTT
>CAYQTY010000244.1:0-5631 GCA_964420535.1 uncultured Leptolinea sp.
CATTGACATACAGTGAGAATCCCTGTCCCAGGTCAGTGGGCAGCGCGCCCTTCCGCTGCAATTGCGCCAGGTTCAGTTTTGACACATCGATGGGTTGACCGTTCTCGTCCTTGTAGTTCTTCAACAGGTCGGTCAACGCGTCTGATTGTGACTTGAAGTTGCCCGTCCACACTTCGCCGCTATTGCCTACCGCGTTGTAGTAGTCTTTGGTGATCTGGGTTTTCGCCTGGATCTTGGCATATTGCGTATCCGTTACCAGTTGAAAATTGGACGCGGCCGATTGCACACCTTGAACAAGAGCTACCAGTTCGTTATATTCCGTCGTGCCGGTATTGACTACATTGCCGATGGTCGCGCAGCCTGCCAGGCCGGTCAACAGGGCGAAAATGCCAAACAGATAGAAAGCCTTACGCACGTTTAGTTTCATCTTAACCTCTTTCATAGTTAGTTTCCCCGGCCAGACCGGCCGCTACCGCCGCCACCGCGGGTGAAGCCGCCGCCTCCGCCGCTATAACCACCGAATCCACCACCTCCGGACCCTCCCCAGGAGCCGGGTCCCGGAGGACCAAACCGGATACCTAGGCGTGCCAGTTGGTACAGTATCCAAATGAAAACAAATAAAACAATAATACCAATGCAGACCAGACACAGCAGCGATATGATCCCCGCCGGGCCTGAGGGTAATTCAATGGACTCCGGGGTGGGTGTGGCGATGATTACAGGGGAATAATTACCCCGCGCGACACGGTCATATTCCTTCACCAGGCTCAGCAGCGCCTGATCCATGCTGTGGGTAGATTGATAAGCATCCTCGGCGGCGCGGTTGAGGGTTGTCAGTTCGGAGGCGGTGAGCGCCGGCAGGCCCAGCCCCACGCCGTAGTGCACGTCAAGGCGGGTGGGTTCAACCACAATCAAAAAGACAAAGCCGTTGTCTTTGCGTTCTCCGTACGGCAAGCCGAGCTTCATGTAGCGCAGGAAGTGGACGGCACAATTCACCCGGTTGCCCACTTTCTCCTGCGGGAGGATGAGGATCATGGTCTGGGCAATGCTGTCATAATCTAACTCATCCAGAATGGTATCGACCCGGGCAGCCGTCTGCTCAGAGACATACCCTTCATACCCCACCGTCCAATGCGGTTGACGAAGAGAGTACGAAAAACCGTAATCTGGTGAAGAACCGTTACCGCACAGGGAATCATCCGGCAAATATCCAGCCGCTACAGGAGAAAACAAAGCGGCTGAAAACAACAGAACAACCGATAATACATAGAAAAATCGCTTTGTAAGCAAAGATTTCATTAGCTGTGTGGTGTTTCTCGAAAAAGTTGCATTATTTCTAATCATACAATATCAGTCCACTCCGTGTGTGATGACCGCTACATTATTTAATACGTACACATCGAGAACAGGTAGCGGGCTATCCGATAACCTGACATTCTGGACTGTCACTAGTTAAAGTTTTTGATCCAAGGGCAGACGGCGAGACAAACGTTACAGCCTTTATCGCTCCGGCAGGCGCGCACATCCAGCACATCTTCCCGGTTGGCTGGATGGTCGTCAAACCGGACGTATTTCAACGCGTGATGGGGGCATTTATCAATACAGAGGGTGCAGTCACCACAGTGATTGGGCATGCTCTCATCCGGACATAGGTCCATATCGGTAAGCAACCCGATGCAGCGGTAGATCGGCCCGATCTCGGGCGAGATGATCAATAGTGACCGACCCTGCCAGCCCAGACCGGCGCCCTTGGCCAGCGCTTTCAACGAGATCAATCCCAACCGCTTTACCGGGTCAAACTCGTCTTCCGGGTGAATGATCAGTACATTGCTACCTTTCTCTTCCAGGTAAGACATCACCTCAAGGGCAGCCTTCTCCATGAACAGGTTCATTTCATTGGCCGAAGAATTCCCCAGATGACAGGCTAAAACAATCGCGTTCCGATACCGGTGAAAGAATTCATCACGGTCAGTATTGATGCCCATCACCATGTCTTTGAATGGATCCAGCCGGGTGACGCCCACCAGGTCAACGCCCAGGTTCCGGATGAATGTTTTTATTTTCGCGGTCTCATCCGCGATGTTTTTGATCATAGTTTGCATGGTTATAATTATCCCATTACATCGAAAGGATGGCGATATGAAACCGGCACTTTTGGTTATCGATATTCAGAAAGACTTTTTCAATAACAGCGCGACGACCGCCCAATTACTTAACAAGGCCATTGAAAACATCAATTGGGTTATCGCGCTCTTCCGTGAAAAAGGATTGCCGGTGATCTGCGTGCAGCATATGGAACCGGAAAATGGACTGGTTCCCGGACAGGAAAAGTATGACCTGCCTGATTCTCTCCATATATTGCCTTCTGACCTGCACATTCACAAGACGTACCGCAATTCCTTCAATAAAACACCGCTCGCTGAAAATCTGTCAAAAATGGGCGTAGATACTGTTTTTATCACGGGGTATTGCGCTCAATACTGCATCCTTTCCACCATCCGCGGCGCAATGGATCTGGACCTGACTCCGATTGTAGTCAAGGATTGCATTGCCGGCGATGATCCGGATAGTGTCACCTTTGTGGAAAACATCGACGACCTGATTACATACGGAGCTTTGAGAAAACTGTTGGAATAATCGGTTTTCGCTTCAGAAAAAAACCATTTCCAGAGAACAATGAAACAGGGGCTGACTTCAGTCAGTCCCTGTTAAAGATTAATACAAATCAATCCCTAAACCGAAATGGCGTTTTATTTCATCCTTCCACGAAGGGATTCCCATAGACGCGATACATTTTAGGGATCTGATCGCCGCCTTCCCAGACAACCCGGCGGTAATCATCGGGGTCGGTGTTGCGCTCCGAGTTGACCAGCAGTACGCGGCTGTTTTCGTCCAGTCCCAGGGTTTCGCGAATATTTTTATACCGTTCCAGTTCCATAACGAACATCAGCGCGCCCAGTGAAACCGCGCCGGATTCTCCGGCGATGATATAGGGATCGCCGTGCAATGGCACACCGCCTACACGCATGCCCTTGGCGGAGACATAATCCGGGCATTTGATGAAACCGTCAGCCACATCATACAGCACTTCCCAGGCAATAGGGTTCGGTTCACCGCAAGCCAGACCAGCCATGATGGTATTCAAGTCACCGGTGACAATATGCGGTTTGCCATCGTTCACTTCCATGGAATGGAACAGGCAAGCCGCGCGGTCGGGCTCCACCACCACCATCTTCGGCCGGTCAGGCGCGAACAGACTGGCATAGAAGCCAAAAGCGGATGCCGCGAGTGACCCGACCCCTGCCTGCATGAAGATATGCGTGGGGCACAATTCGCCCATAGCCACCAATTGCTGTTGCACTTCAGAGAACATAGTGGTGTAGCCCTGCATAACCCAGACCGGGATCTCTTCGTACCCTTCCCACGAGGTATCAGAAATTACTTGCCAGCCGTTCTTCTGCGCGTCTTCATTAACCTGGCGGACGGCATCATCATAATTGCCGTCAATCACCTTGACCTCGGCGCCGTTGCTGGCGATGGCATTGATACGCGCTTCTGACGTTAACTTATGCACATAGATGACCGATTTAAAACCCAACCGGGTGGCAGCCCAGGCCACGCCGCGGCCGTGGTTGCCGTCAGTAGCGGCGGCGAAGGTGAGGTCGCCTACTTTCTTACGGACCTCAGGGTTGCTCAGATCGTCAAACGTGAAACCTTCGGGGTTGCCGATCATTTTGCGGATGGTCTGGTAGATGGCGTACGATCCGCCGAGTACTTTGAATGATCCAAGACTTAACCGGTCGGCTTCATCTTTAACCCAGATCTTTTCAACGCCGATCAGGGAGGCCAGCCGGTTAAGGCTCTTCAACGGGGTGACTTTGAACGCAGGGATTTTGGAATGGAAAGAACGCGTTTTTTCAGAGACACCGGCGGGGAAGTACTTCGCAACAGCCGGGCTGTGTGCAATGGTCGCTGCCCGCGGATTCGCGAGCCAGGTTATGGGTTCAGGAGTTGACATATGCATCACCTGTTTGTGTATTTCTCCCATTCGGGAGATGCCTACATTCTAGCAGTTGTCTGACAATTAAACGAGTGTCTAACATCATCAGACAACATGATGAAGGGTACAGGTAATATTCAATTACTCGTTTAGGCTTCGTCCATTAACAAGCCAGCGATAAATGAACAGGCTGCCGATCGGGCAGCCTGTTCATAGTTCTTGAAAATTTGCTTATTCAGCCGCAGTGGGAGCCGCGGGCAATTCCACAGGCGCAAGGTTTTCCAACGCGTTGATCTCGCGGTAGGTCAACGTCCACACATTCGCCTCATAGACCTGATACATACCTTCGATCAGGGTCAGCGGCGCGCCAAGGATCAGGCCAAAGAAAGGCAGCGCGATCAACGCGGCAATGATCCAGCTCCAGGGAGACGCGGCAAACAGGCTGGCGATCAGGTAAGCGATACCGCCCGGTATGGCAGCCACCAGTCCTGCAGGTAGTACCAGCAGCAGGAATACAGGGATCAGCAGGAAGAAGATAATGAAACTGGCAATACCGTAGGCGATACCAATGCCGATCATTACCAGCCAGACAAGGCCGGCGCTCTTCCAGTTGCGCTTGAACATTGCCCAACCCTGGCGGATGGATTCTCCCACGCCCAGCCCTTCAATGGCAGCCTTCCGCGCGAAGAAGTTACGCAGCAGGCCAAGGAAAACAGCCGCCACTATCAGCAGGAAAATGGCGAGGAACATCAATCCTATACCGCCTACCATACCGGCTACGTTCATAGAGCTTGCTCCATCAACGGTGCTGGCCATAATAATGACGCCTGCTCCGCCGAGGATCAAAAGCACCAGCAAAACCGGCAATCCAAGGATCAGATCAATCAGCCACAGACGAAACGCACGGCGGTTCCAGCCCATACCCCAACCCGCTTTGAAGCCGGCTTTATTTCCTGTGGTTTCATAATCATCCACAATGCGGATGACAGCCGTTTCAGAAGGATAGCGTACCAGAGCGCCCAGCAGACCAAATACGATGATGATCAACAAAATTACCAACCCGATGATCACGAAAGTAGAGATGTGCTGTTCGGGGTGGGTGAACATGGGCACCAAATTGTTGGTGAACCATTCGGCCATGTCTTTCACCCACTTCGGAGAGTCGGCTGGCAATTGACCGCGAAAACCGTCAAAACCATTGAAATCACCCGAAGGCTCACCCCGGCCGCCGCTGCTGCTTCCGCCGCCGCCACCATTACCGCCGCCCCGTCCGCCGGTTGTTAGAGCCAGCAGAAATCCGAAGACCCACAAGATGCGATAGTTCCACAGGATCTGCCATGAACGTTTGAGAATATTACCGATTTTTACCATTTTTCTTTCCTTTTCTTGAAAACAACATTGATTTAATGTTGATTTTTACTTTTCCATCAGTCCAGCCCATTGACGGCCAAGCGTCTTTTTCCAGGCCAGAACAAACAGGCCCCAGTACACGACTGCCGTTACAGTCTGCCACATCAGTGTGACCAGCACCTGTTGAGTTAATACACCGGCATTATTGACCATATTCAGCCAGGTAAGTCCGGGAACAGCGGTAAGGTCACCCGGAAGCATTTGCAGCGCGCTAAACCAGA
>CAYQTY010000245.1:0-5609 GCA_964420535.1 uncultured Leptolinea sp.
CTTTGAAATTGCCGGCCGCGAAGCCTTCAAACAGGCGTTCCACGATGCCAGCCCTGTCCTTCAGGAACCCATCATGGTGGCCAAGATCACCGTTCCCGAAGCCAATATGGGTGATGTCATCGGCGACCTGAATACCCGCCGCGCACGCGTGCAGGGTATGGATACCGAAGGCGGTAAATCCACCGTCACCGCACATGTACCGCTTGTAGAAATGCTCCGCTACACCACACAACTCCGCTCGATGACCGGCGGACGCGGTGTATTTGACATGGAACTGGACCATTACGAAGTCGTTCCGCCCAACATCACCGCCGAAATTGTTGCCGTGCGTCAGAAAGAATTGGCCGCGAAAAAAGAAGAATAAAGCGGATTTGCTTTTCATTACAACAATCCCCCAAAAACTGCCCGGAAATGTCCGGGCAGTTTTTTTGGTTATAGTTTATCTTTCTTTACACATTTTTTCTTGTAATTAATTCTATAATCTGCAAAAATAGACTGTAATGAGAACGATGGTCAATACAGGCATTACTGGTTGGAAGTTTTAACCATAATCTACGATTGCACATACCAATGACTAATTTTAGAAAAATTAAGATTTCAGGTATCCAGAAGAAGATCATCGCGATCGTCATTGCCAGTGTGGGACTTTCGATTGGAACCTCTACAATAATTAATCTTCTATTGATATCCAATACCCTGACTAAAAACGCCGGAGAGAAAATCTTTTTGATCTCCGGAAAAACACACGACATGATTATGGGCAAAATTGAAAAGGAGTTCAGCCTACTGCGGCTTATCGCTTCTTCTCCCCATACACAACAGGAATTGGAAACAGAAAACTCGTTTTATCACGAATCCCGCGCAAGCCTGGTGGAAGAGCGGACTGGCGTTATTGATCGGGATTGGAGTGCGCAGGCTGCCAGCACGGAGTTTTTAAAAGGGAATATTGAAAGCACACTCTTGAGTCAATATCTTCGGGAGCTTCAAGCCACAAACCCGACTGAAGTGGAAATGTTCATAACAGATAAGCAAGGTTTTAATATCGCCATGTCCAACCGCACTACCGACTACTGGCAGGCGGATGAGGAATGGTGGCAGCAAGCAGCATCAGGGAAAATCTACATCAGTCCTCCACTGTACGATGAAAGCAGCCATTACTGGGCTTTAAACATTGCTGTGCCCGTTTACAGAAATGGAAACCGGACCAGCTTTTTGGGTGTCGTCCGGGGGACCATAGATATCACGTCATTGTTGGAAGAGATTTTTGACATTGAATTCGGTGAAAGTGGACGCGGATTTTTTGTCAGCAACGACGGAAAACTGTACAGCCGAATGGGCGAAAGCCTGGACATCCGGAATGTGCCAGCGGATTTCAAGGCGGATTTAGACAACCTTCAGGATGGTTGGACGGGTGATTTTCCGGATATAGATGGCATCGACACGGTCGCCGCAATCCATAATCTGGATTATGAAGGTCAAAATATAGGCAAGATACTTGTGTTGATGAAGCAGAGTGAGTTGAAGACAATTCTCCTATCTACGATCAAAGAGAATTTGCTTATCGCTACCTTACTGATTGTTATTCTGAGCGTTATTGGGAGTCTTTCTGCCAATAGTATTCTCAAAGTACTCAACACATTGAAAAAAGAGGTCCGCCTTGTGGCAAAAGGGGATTATTCCCTCTCATTCTCTAAATCAATCGCCACTTCCACCGACCCCGATATTCAAAGCCTGGTGGAAAGCGTAACCAGCATGAGAACAGCGGTTCAGAGCCGCGAAAAAGCCCTGACAGCCAATGAAAAGAAATACCGCCACCTTGTTGAAACAATGAATGAGGGATTGCTAATGCTCGACGAGCATGGCATTGTGAAGTACGCCAACCCCAAAATAAGTGAAATGCTGGATTATTCATTGGATGAGATCACCGGAACCACGTATCTTAAATTCATCTCCGACAATGAAAAATCTGACACAGCCCTTCAATGGACTTTGCGGGAAGATGGATTTCAACACTCATACGAAACTGTTTTGCTGAAAAAATCAGGCGAAGAGCTACCGGTTCTAATTTCTCCGCAACGGTTGGTGGATGAAGAAAATGCTTTTAGCGGCAGTCTGGCTGTTGTGACGGATATTTCAAGAAATAAGGAAGTTGAACTCACCCAGCAAAGAAAGATCGAGGAACTGGCCAGTCTGCGCAGGATTGATACAGCCATATTGTCAGGCAACAACCTGAAGTCTGTCATTCAGGTGATCCTGGACCAGTTCAAGAATGAACTGAAAGCAGACGCAGTCTCGGTTCACATTTTTCATCCGAATTCAACCAGGATCAGGCTGTCCAGAGCATATATTCGGGATAAGAAAATCACCTGCGCCAAAAATGAAATCCACTTTAGGCGGATCCATGAACATAATGATGACAACACCGGCTGTCTTTATACGGCTGATATTGAAAAACAAATCCTATGGCAGAAATTAGCAGAAAGCGACATAAAAACGTTATATATTGCACCCATTCTGGTTGGAGACAAGCGCAAAGGGATTATTGAAGCAGCCTTTTGTTCGCCAATCAATATAAATGACGAATGGCTCAGCTATTTCAACGCACTGATCACTCAGACCGCCGTTGGAATTGAAAAAACCGAACTGGTTGAAGTTCTGCAAACCAGAAACAAAGAACTCCAGGAAGCCTATTTATCCACCATAAAAGGATGGGCAAACGCGCTGGAGCTAAGGGATGAAGAAACACGCGGTCACTCTGAACGTGTGGTTCAAATGGCCCTGGATATGGCGGTGAAATTCGGCTTTAGCGGTGAAGCCCTTGAACATTTCCGCAATGGCGCGCTTCTACATGATATTGGCAAGATGGGTGTGCCGGATGGCATTCTACTGAAGCCGGGTAAGCTTACCGAAGAAGAATGGGTGATCATGAAAAAGCACCCGGTTTTTGCGTATAATTTATTAAAAAGTATTCCATTCCTCAGTGACGCGTTGGAAATTCCGTATTATCATCATGAACGTTGGGACGGCTCGGGATATCCACACGGGTTGCAGGGCCAGGCAATTCCGCTTTCTGCCCGCATTTTTGCCGTTGTCGATGTCTGGGACGCGTTAACCAGCGATCGCCCTTACCGTCCCGCCTGGTCACGGGAGACCACATCAAAATACTTGCTGGATAACAGGGGAATTCAGTTTGACCCTCAAGTAGTGGACGCATTCCTTGATATGATTAACCAGCACTACGAGCCGGATAAGCCAACCGGCTGACAAACCATCTTAATCAGGTCAAACTATGTCACATTACCTTGAAGAAATCTGGGATGATATTCTTTCGCGCCGCCCCGCGCGTATCCGCCGCCGCTTCAACCTTCTGGATGATGCCAGCCGGCAGGAGGTTATGCAGCACCTCAAAAAAATGACGACCGAAGATGGCTGGCAGGATGTCCAGGTGGAAAGCGCACAGACGGCTCTCGCTGCCCTGGCAGCTGACAGCCGGGACGGATCATGACCCTGAAAAGCCGCCCAGGCGCAGCCTTGAACAGTTGGCCGGTGTTTGTTTTCATCGGTCTGGTACTTTTCAGTCTGCTCACATATGCAGTCTATTCAGCCACCGAGACTAACATTCCAGGGACGGATTTTTATATTTACTATGTAGCCGCGCGTCAAGTCACCATGGAACAAGGTTCACCCTATGATGATTCGGTGGGTGAACATAGCCAGATGGCCATTCTCAAACATCTTGCAAAGCCGGGTGAAGACCAATTGCGTTACGTCTACCCGCCCTACGGGTTGCTGCCCGTGTTGCCATTATCTGTACTGACAATCCGATGGGCGCAAGCCGTCTGGTTGTCCTTCTGGATTCTCTGTCTTCCCGTCTGTCTTATCTACGCGTTCCGCCGGGTACCGCCGGTTTTTCTCGCCACGTTCTTCTTTCTGTATCCTTTGACATTCGGCCTGATTCTGGGAAACCTGAATTTTGCCGTCATTTGCATTATTCTGCTGGTTGCCGGGCGGTTGCCGGGAATGACCAGCCGGCAGAAAGTGGAACCTGCCGTACTGGGGTTTCTTTTCGCCTGGGCAACGGTCAAACCGCAGTTCTCTGCCTTCTACATCCTTATATTCGTTTTACTGGCTTTTCGTAAACGGATATGGCGTTTCCTTTCCGGCTTTCTTATGGGAATGCTGGCATTATTGATCGCGAGTTTTCTCATCACTCCGGGATGGGTCAACCAATGGCTCACCTTGATACGCCGCTATCCGGCATACACGGGCGGACAGGTTATCGTCACCCCACTGGTTGAATTTTTCCCTGCAGGTTTGCACGCGAGTGTTTACGCCCTGTTGGTGATTTCGGTTGGACTACTTATCGGCTGGCAGATTGTCCGCTGGTGGCAAAACGGCACGACCACCATTGAACTGCTATGTGTGGGGACAGGCGCCCTGTACCTTTTCCACCCCACCGGTGTATCGTACGAACAGATGATCTTCCTGCTTCCTTTTGTGCTATATATACTGTGCGGTTGGCAAAAACACCCTGGCTTGCAAACTATTATGTTGATAGCCATGGTTGGGCTATCATGGGTACTGGTCTACCTGAGTCTTTCACATATTTGGGGCAGAGCCACGTATTACGGTATGTATTTTGTGTACCTCACTTGGCTCGCGCTTTTTCTCTTCTCCCGCCGCGGACCGGAAAAAGCTGTGCTGCTTCCGGGTGAATGAAAATTCCCTGTCGTTCATTGCCAAATGAATAACGCTGGTTACTTTTTGTCTTTCCTATAATTTCTGTTTAGATAATTTCGCGACAGGTAGGGGCAGGTTAATAACCTGCCCCTACTTTTCTAACCGGATATTTTTCAAATAAGTGGCTTTCTAATAGTTACTTGTCAGGCTGCGCGTTAAAACAAAACAGGCTGCCCGTAATGGACAGCCTGTCTATTACCTATCAAATCTAGTGGCGTGATGGTCCACGGTCTCCGCCGCGGTCGCCGCCGCGTCCACCGTAAGAACTACGTCCGCCACCGGAACGGCCGCGGTCACCGCCACCGTTTCGATCGCCGCTCGGGCGGCCTTTGCGGTCATGCTCGGCTGCTTCTTCCACTGTCCAGCCTTCGAGAACGGCCTGGCGTGAGAGACGGATCTTGCCCTGCGGGTCGATACCGGTGACCATAACGGTCAATTCATCACCCATCTGAACAACATCTTCCACTTTATTCACGCGCTCTGAATCGAGCTGGCTGATGTGTACCATACCGTCAACACCGGGTAGGATCTGCACAAAAGCGCCGAAATCAGCGATGCGCACTACTTTACCGGTATAGATGCGGCCGAGTTCGGGGGTTTCGGTCAAACCTTCAATACGTTCCCGGGCAATGGCTTCGCCAGCGCCGTCAATGGCCGCAATATAGACTGTGCCGTCATCCGCGATATCAATCTTGGTGCCGGTCTCTTCCTGCAGGCTGCGGATGTTCTTGCCGCCGGGTCCGATGATGGCGCCGATCTTGTCAACAGGAACTTTAATGATAGTGATGCGCGGAGCAAAGCGGCTTAATTCTTTGCGGGGTTCGGGGATTACTTCCGTGATCTTCCCGATGTTGAACAGGCGTGCAACA
>CAYQTY010000246.1:0-5566 GCA_964420535.1 uncultured Leptolinea sp.
TAAACTATATGTCGATGGTTAGACCGGGCTCTATATGGATTTTTTATTTGTACCGGCATGGGCAATATGTTACAACTAAAAAACCGGACGTAATGGCAGTATCGGCCATCTTTCCCGTCTATTCATCCATCACACATCACAGGTTTTCATCCCGAAATCCTGCCAAAAACTGAACAGGTTCTTCCATTTTTCACCTTGCTCAATATATCTATATAAGGAAAAACGATGGATGCCATCCTCCATGAATGGCGGAACAACCGTCAAATCACACTGCCGGAAAGGTTGGTGAGTTAAGTCTGGATGCTACTGAAAAATCAACCACCATACCGCTGATACCGGATAAACATTTGTGAGCATAAAAAATCATCTTTTTTATTGAAATTAACTAACGTGGAGAGAATTTGTCTACTTTCACACTATAATCCCAATCGTGATGTTTTTCACAAGATCTGCGGTCCTTGCAGCAGATAATCCGATAGGACGAAAGTTGAGCAGGAAATTATGTCTAAGTTCTCCCCCAAATTTTTGAACAGATTTGTCTCTTTCGCGGTGTTGACCGCCGCGTTGACTATTACCGGCTGTTCTGCCGCGCAGACCACCACAACACCCACTGTTGCCTCCACGGAAGCCGCCACCCAGGCCGCGCCCGCCCGTACCGCCCGCCTGGTAATCGCCGGGCCGGCCACCCCATCGTCCATACCGCTGCTGATCGCCGCCTCAAAAATTGACGGCGCCGAAGTGCAGGTGATCGAAAACAATTCGCAGGCTAACACAGCCTTCCTGCGCGGTGACATTGACATTCTGGTGAACGGCTTATCCGTTGGCGTTGACCTTTACCGCAATGAAGCCCCCGTGCAGATTGTTAACACCTACGTCGCCGGTATGTCTTTCCTGGTGACCAATGGCGAAAAGGTGGATAACTTCGCCGCCCTCAAAGGGCAGGATATCCACATTCCCTTCGAAGGCTCCCCCATTGAAGAAGCCACCTCATTCCTGGCCGGTAAAGAAGGCCTCAAATGGGGTGAAGACCTCAAACCGGTTTATTCGCCGTTCGATGCTTCCGTGGCACTGCTCAAACAGGGCAAAGCCAAAGCCGTTGTGCTGCCGGAACCGTTTGTTTCCCTGGTAGAGGGGCAGCCCGGTATGAACGTGTCGCTAGACCTGTACCAATCGTGGAACGAAGCCACCGGCCAGTCCGATGGTTACCCGCAGGTGGCAGCATTCGTCAAACACGACTGGGCCGCCAGTCACTCGGAGGACCTTGCCGCGTTCAATGCCACTCTCAATGATGCTGTCAAATTAACCAAAGAGTCTCCGGAAGAAGCCGTTTCACTGGTAAAAGACAAATTCAAACAGCCGGAGAAGATTTTGCTAAAAGCCGTCAGCCGCATGCACTATTCAGTGCTGACCGGTGAAGAAATGAAGCAGAGTGTTTCAGGGTATTACGAACTGATCGGAAAACCGCTGGATGACAGGTACAAGGACTTTTATTACATCCCTGCGAAATGAGGGACTGGCGTTCCTGCTGTTTGTCGGTGTCTGGGGCCTGGTGTCGGTTTTTTACCCGGTCTACATTATCCCCTCGCCGCTGGCAGTGGTTTCCGCGTTCCCCGGTTTCCTGCCCGAAGGATTCGCGCATCATCTGGCTGTCACAGCCTGGCGCGTCTTCCTCGGGTTTGGTATTTCATTTTTTCTGGGCAGTTTAATCGGTATGGCAGCTTTTTCCAAAAAATGGGAAGCCCCTGTCAACGCGTTGATGTCTGCCGCCAACATTTTGCCGGGCATGATCCTCGGTGTGATCTTTCTGCTGGTGTTCGGCATCGGCAGCCTCACTCCCATCGTGCTGGTCATCTGTATGACCTTGCCCACGGTGACCATCAATACAGTCAACAACCTGTCACGGCGCGATCCGGCGCTGGAGCAATACCTGGTATCCATGGGCGCCCGCCGGGCGCATTTTTTACGCTTTATCTACCTTCCGTCTCTGGTCCCCACCCTGCTCAGCAACCTGAGTCTGGGGCTGGGGCTGGCCATCAAGGTGGTGCTGATGGGAGAGTTCATCGGTTCGCAGGATGGGCTGGGGTATCTGCTGAACGTGGCGCGCATTTATTTCAATATGAAAGAAGTGTTCTTTTATCTTGCCCTACTGCTGGCTGTTACCCTGGTGTACCAGGGCTGCCTCACCCTGCTCTCCCGAACTCTTTTAAAGAAGTACTTTTACGCGGATTAGCCAATGACTGCCGACATGGTTTCTGTTTCCCACCTGAGCAAGAGTTTCGAATCACAACCGGTGATCGATGACCTGAGCTTTGCTATCCCCGCAGGCGGGCGAACGGCCGTATTTGCCCCCTCCGGCGCCGGAAAGACGACACTCATTCAGATACTGGCCGGTTTACAGAAACCGGATGAAGGCAAGGTGCGCGTCAA
Source organism: uncultured Leptolinea sp. (assembly GCA_964420535.1). Classification (GTDB taxonomy): domain Bacteria; phylum Chloroflexota; class Anaerolineae; order Anaerolineales; family Anaerolineaceae; genus Leptolinea. The sequence continues at coordinate 2,428 of CAYQTY010000246.1, forward strand.
CGTGGAGCACCCGGTGGTGATCTTCCAGGAACCGCGGTTGTTCCCCTATATGACGGTGGAAGAGAATATCTTCCTGCCATTCAAACTGCGCGATAGGGCTGTCACCGGGGAAACCCTTCAATCATTCAAGTCCTGGCTGTCAGTTTGCGGGCTGGAAGAATTCAAAAAACACTACCCCTACCAGCTATCAGGCGGGATGAAACAGAAAGTATCCCTTATCCGTGGTTTATTGCAAAACCCATCCTTCATCATGATGGACGAACCGTTCCAGTCCATCGGGCGGGAGGCAAAAAAAGTCATTATTGAGCATTTGTTGAAATCCAATCCGGATTTAACCCTTTTACTGGTTACCCATGACCCGGAAGAAGTTCAACTACTGGCGCAGCAAATGTTATTTTTCCCTACAGCAATTCTGGGCAGATATGCCTGTGTGAAGACCAATGATGCGAAATTCCAGCAGTTCCGGTTCTCAGGTTTTGACCTGCCGGATGTTGAACCGGGTTCAACGTCTGCCGTCGTGCTTGAGAAGAATTAATTAAAATGAAAATTCTTAATGGAGGAGATCCTATGAGTGACGTTGTGCAAAAAACACCCTATTGTGATCTGACAGGGCACCCGTCTTTCAAGCAATTGGACGAATACATCGATGCGCTGCATATCGATGTTGAAAGTCCGCGCCGTAAAGACACCCTGATCCAGACTCTGCATTATGCGCAGAACCTGTTCGGTTATCTTCCCGATGTGGTTCAAATGGAAATTGCCAAAAAATATGGCATTCCCCACGCGGATGTATCAGGCGTCGTCAGTTTCTACAACTACTTCACCACCACCCCCAAAGGTAAGATCCAGATCAGCGTCTGCCTGGGCACCGCCTGCTATGTCAACGGAGCGGACAAAGTGCTGCAAGAATTCGAATCCGTGCTGGGCATCAAATCCGGACAGGTGAGTGATGACGGAAAATTCTCCATTGAAAGCCTGCGTTGCGTAGGCGCCTGCGGCCTGGCTCCGGTAGTCACAATTAATCAGAAGGTATACGGAAAGATGAAAGCCGGAAAAGTCCGCGAAGTTCTGGAAGACTACCTCGTAGCTCATAGCGCAGAAGAGGAGGCCGTCCATGCCTAAGATCGATTCATTAGAAAAACTGCTGGAAGCGTACAAGAAATACCAGCCGCTTCTGCACTCCCGTAAAGACGGGAAATCCACGGTTACCACCCGCACCGTTTTGATCTGTGGCGGCACCGGCTGCCAGTCTTCCGACAGTGCAGTGATCCTCACCGAATTTGAGCGATTGATCGCGGAAAACAAGCTTCAGGATTCAGTGGAAGTTTCCATCGCCGGCTGTTTCGGTTTCTGTGAAAAAGGTCCGATTGTAAAAATTTTCCCGGAAAACACCTTCTATGTGCAGGTGACTCCGGCTGATGTACCCGAGATCGTCGAACAGCACCTCAAGACCGGCAAGCTGGTCTCCCGCCTGCTCTATGAAGATCCAGCCAGCAAAGAGAAAATTCCGACCTCCGATGAGATCCCATTCTACAAATTACAGCAACGCGTTGCCCTGCGTAACTGCGGTCTGATCAACCCGGAAAAGATTGAAGAATACATCGCCAATGCCGGTTACCAGGCATTGGGTAAAGCCCTGACCCAGATGACCCCGGCCCAGGTGATCGACGAAGTCAAACGCTCTGGACTGCGCGGCCGCGGCGGCGCGGGTTTCCCCACCGGAAAGAAATGGGAATTCGCCCGTTTCTATGAATCTGAAGAGAAGTTCGTCATCTGTAACGCGGATGAAGGCGACCCCGGCGCGTTCATGGACCGCTCCGTGATGGAAGGTGACGCCCATAGCGTTATCGAAGGAATGGCCCTCGCCGGGTATGCCATCGGCGCCCACCAGGGGTACGTATACATCCGCGCGGAATACCCGCTGGCTGTCAACCGCCTGAAGATCGCACTGACCCAGGCCCGCGAAGCAGGCCTCCTCGGCAAAAACATCCTTGGCACCGATTTCAGCTTTGATATTGATATCCGTCTCGGCGCCGGCGCGTTCGTCTGCGGCGAAGAGACAGCCCTGATCCGCTCCATTGAAGGCGGCCGAGGCGAACCCCGCAATAAACCGCCGTTCCCTGCCCAGAGCGGACTGTGGGAAAAACCCACCATTGTCAACAATGTGGAAACCCTGGCCAATATTCCGCTCATCTTCCAGGAAGGCGCGGAGAAATTTGCCGAACTCGGTTCCGCCACATCTAAAGGCACCAAAGTCTTCGCCCTGGCCGGCAAGGTTAACAACGTCGGCCTGGTGGAAGTGCCCATGGGCACCCCCCTGCGTGAGATTATCTATGATATCGGCGGCGGCATCCGCGATGGCGCAAAATTCAAAGCTGCCCAGACAGGCGGTCCTTCCGGCGGCTGTATTCCGGCCCAGTTCCTGGATACCGCGATTGACTATGAATCGTTGATGTCCATCGGCTCGATGATGGGCTCCGGCGGCATGATCGTTTTGAATGACCACGACTGCATGGTCAACATTGCCCGTTTCTACCTCGAATTCACCGTGGAAGAATCCTGCGGCCGCTGTGCTCCCTGCCGTATCGGCAACAAACGCATGCTCGAGATCCTCACCGACATCACCGAAGGCCGCGGTACAGAAGCAGACCTGCGCGAGCTGAAAGACCTCTCCCAGACCATCATGGATACATCACTGTGCGGTCTGGGTCAAACAGCTCCAAACCCGGTGATCAGCACCATGAAATACTTCTGGGACGAGTACGAAGCCCATGTAAAAGAAAAACGCTGCCCGGCCGGTGTGTGCCAGAAGCTGCTTAAATACGAGATCATCCCCGATAAATGTATCGGTTGTACCGCCTGCGCCCGCAACTGCCCGGTAAGCTGTATTGCCGGCAGTGCCAAACAGCCGCACGTCATTGACCAATCCAAATGCATCAAGTGCGGTGCCTGTATGGCGAAATGCCGTTTCGGCGCTATCACACGGAATTAGGTAAGGAGTATAGTGCAAATGGTTAACATAACGATCGATAATCAACAGGTCAGTGTTCCCGAGGGAACCACTGTTCTGGAAGCAGCGAAATCCGTCAATACCCGCATTCCCACACTTTGCTACCTTCACCTGGAAAAATCCGGGTTC
>CAYQTY010000247.1:0-1143 GCA_964420535.1 uncultured Leptolinea sp.
CGCGCCGGAACGCACAATGGCAGCCATCCGGTCCTTCTCTGAACCGCTGGTTCTGCTGATTGGCGGGCGCGACAAAAAATTGCCCTGGGAAGACCTGGCAGATTTGATCAAACTACGTGTTGACCATGTTGTCGTTTTTGGAGAAGCCGCGCCCAAAATACTGGACGCGTTGACGAAAGTTCAAACCGTGCCACCCGCGTTCACGGTTGACCGCGCGGCCGGTTTGAGTGAAGCGGTGCATCTCGCATCGCTCAGAGCCGAGCCGGATGATGTGGTACTTCTGTCACCCGGCGGTACAAGCTATGACGAATTTGAAGATTTCGAGGAGCGAGGCGAATGCTTCAGGACACTGGTCAAAAACCTTCAATAATTTCCCAGACCGCGGAACTGGCGGCAAAAACCCAACGCTGGCTGCGTATGGGGATTGACGTCCCCCTGATCCTGGCGATCATTACCCTGCTCCTCTTCGGGTTGCTTATGGTCTATTCTTCCAGTTGGAAGTTCTCCATTCAACTGGGGCAGCCGGCGGCCTATATGTTCATCCGTCAGATCGTCTGGGTTATCCTGGGTACCTTCATGCTGGTCTTGCTCAGCCGCATAGACTATCACCGCTACAACAAATTGATGCTGCCGGCCATGATCGGCACATACGCTTTGTTGATTGTGGTGTTGGTGATGCGCGATACCCGTTTGGGCGCTGACCGCACCATCCTGTTCGGTTCTGTTCAGCCCTCCGAACTGGCGAAAGTCGTCACTGTACTCTACCTGAGTTTCTGGTTGAACAACCACAAATCAGTTTTGAATAATTTCACCATGGGCATAATACCCATGCTGCTATTGCTTGGCGTCAACGCGGGTCTGGTTCTTTTACAGCCGGATATCAGCGCGGCAGCCACAATCATCGTTCTGGGTGGCATCCTGTTCTACCTGGCCGGCGGCGATATGAAGAAAATAGTTTTCGTCATCCTCGGCGTGGCATTCTTTGGCGCCATCGTCGTCAGTGTGAGCGCCACCGGGCGTATTCGTATGCTGGACTATATCAACGGTCTTCAAAACCCGGTACAGGCTTCGTATCACGTGCAGCGGTCTCTGGAAGCTGTGGTCAAAGGCGGCCTGTTTGGTGTGGGTATCGGGCGCGCGACG
>CAYQTY010000247.1:1154-5560 GCA_964420535.1 uncultured Leptolinea sp.
CCGGTCTGCCCGTAGCTCCTACGGATTCAATTTTTGCCGTGATCATGGAAGAAACCGGCCTGATTGGTGCCATTTTTGTGATCGGCCTGTATATTTTGATCCTGTGGCGCGGGCTCTATATTGCCAATAAAGCTCCGGATCCTCTGGGTAAATTGTTGGCCGCGGGTCTTACGATCTGGATCTTCATGGAAGCAGCTATCAACATGGGCGTTATGGTCAACCTGATTCCGTTTGCCGGAAACGCTTTACCGTTGATAAGCGCGGGCGGTTCCAGTTTGACAACTACAATGATGAGTTTTGGTGTGATCCTCAATGTGGCGCGAACCACGAGAGGGGTCATCCCGGAAAGGAGACCTGCCAGTGCGGTTGTTGATTTGCGCGGGTGGGACCGGAGGGGGAGTGTACCCCGCTCTGGCCGTTTTACAAACACTCGGAACTGACGCGAACTCCGTGTTATGGGTTGGAGGAGAAGGCGGAATGGAAGCTGAAATGATCACTCGTTTATCCATTCCGTTTACTTCGATTCCGGCCGCTGGTGTGCATGGTGTGGGGCTCAAAACCCTGCCATCCAATATCACGCGCCTGTTGCGTGGTGTTTCCGCGTCACGCCGTATTCTGGCAGATTTCAAACCGGATGCTCTATTGTTCACCGGCGGCTATGTTGCCGTCCCCATGGCAGTAGCCGGTTGGAAAGTTCCGTCACTGCTATATACGCCGGATATAGAACCCGGCCTTGCTATCAAAGCGATTGCCCGCTTCTCGGATGCTATCGCGTTGACCGCTCCGGAATCGCAAGTCTTCTTCCGCTTCCATCGTCACCTGGAAGTGACGGGTTACCCTACCCGCCGCGGTCTTGACACCTGGACAAAGCAAGATGCTTTGAAACATTTTGGTCTGAACCCGGATAAACCGGTGCTCTTCATCTTCGGCGGCAGCAAAGGCGCCCTTTCCATCAATGAAGCAGTATTTGAAGTTTTACCCCGTCTGCTTGAGCGTCTTCAGGTATTGCATATAACCGGCCAGGCTCACATTGAACAGGCGGAAGCGGTTAAGGCCGGCCTGAGCCAACCCTCCGGTTACCATCCACTCGCCTACCTGCATGAAGATATGGGCGCCGCTTTCGCCGCGGCTGACCTGGCGGTTTGCCGTGCCGGCGCGTCCACACTCGGGGAATTGCCCCTTTTCGGCCTTCCGTCCATTCTGGTTCCATACCCGTACGCCTGGCGCTACCAGAAAGTCAACGCGGATTATCTGGTGCGTAATGGAGGCGCGTTGATGGTCAAAAATGAAGACTTGAAAGTCGGGCTGCTCCCTGCTGTTCAGAGTCTTCTTGACTCGCCGGAAAAAATGCAATCCATGCGTGACAATATGCGCCGCCTGGCCACACCTGACGCGGCAGCCAAACTTGCCGGCATCCTTCGCAACATCGCCAACAACAAGAAAGGATCCAAATCATGATCAGCCTTCAGGTGATTTTCTGGCTGCTGGTGATCATTTTCGCCATCATAGGCGCGGTTCGCTGCTGGGCCAGCGAGCTTCTGGTCACTTTTTCCAGTGTTCTGGCATTATTCATTCTGTTTATTCTTGAGAATTACGCGGGATTCGCCAGCGAAAGCGCTCTTTTTACACAGGAAGTTCCCCATTTCTGGTTTCAATCGGTGGTTTTTCTTGGTCTTATAGTTTTTGGCTACCAGGCTCCCAACCTGCCCGCGCTGGCAGGTCACATGCGCTTTGCCTACCGCGCTCCACTGGATCACCTGGCCGGAGCGCTGCTGGGAGCCATTAACGGGTTCTTCATCTTTGGCAGCCTGTGGTTCTTCATGGACATAGCCGGTTATCCGTTCTCCATCATTTCTGCTCCGGAAGCTGGAACCGAAATCGGTGACGCGGCGATTAATTTGCTGGCATACCTTCCCCCCAACTGGATGGTCTCTCCTGCTATCTATTTCCTGACCGGCCTCGCTCTGGCTCTGGTGGTGGTGGCGTTCCTATGACCAACCGTGCGCACCTTATCGGGATCGGAGGCACCGGCCTTTCCGCCATCGCGAAAGTCCTGGTGGAAAAAGGCTGGCAGGTTAGCGGGTCTGATCGCTCAACTTCACCATACCTGCAGGAACTGGAAAAACTCGGCGTGAAACTGTTTATCGGTCATTCCGCCAATAATATCCAGGATGTTGATGTGGTTGTCCGTTCCTCCGCCATTCCTGATGACAATATCGAAGTCATCGCCGCCCGTGAAAAGGGGATTCCCGTTCAAAAACGCGTTGACTTCCTGCCTACCGTCATTGGTGACCAGGCCTGTATAGCCGTTGCCGGTACCCATGGCAAGACCACAACCACCGCGATGATCGCCTGGATCCTCACCAAAGCCGGAATGGATCCTTCATTCATCATCGGAAGCGTATCCAAGAACCTGGGGACAAACGCCCACGCCGGAAAAGGTGAATTCTTCGTCATCGAAGCGGATGAGTATGACTCCATGTTCCTCGGGCTGCGGCCGTTCATCGCCGTTGTGACCAACGTGGAACACGACCACCCGGATTGCTACCCCACCCCCAAATCGTACACCCAGGCGTTCCTCAATTTTCTGTCGAACCTCGAACCCCGGGGAGCTGTCATTTTATGCGCGGATAATGCCGGGGCCATGGATGTGCGGTTTAAACTACCTCCCAACAAGCCGGTATTCACTTACTCGTCTTATTTATTACTGGATAGTGACCCGAACAGCAATCAACAAAACGCGGATTACATTCTGACACGCACAGATGAAGGGTCTTTTCACCTGTGCGCGCAGGAACCGCTTCATGTACGCAAAGAAGTATTACCGATGACAGTCGGAATGCCCGGTATTCACATTTTGCAAAATGGCATGTCTGCCGGGATCGCTTGCATTACGCTCGGGGTTGACCCGGTGGTGATCAGCGAGGCGTTGAGCGATTTTTCAGGTACCGGGCGCCGCTTTGAGATCGTGGGTGAACAAAACGGTATGACGCTAGTTGATGACTACGCGCACCACCCCACAGAGATACGTGCCACCATACAGGCCGCCCGCATGGCGTACCCCGGCCGCCGCCTGTGGGTTGTCTGGCAACCGCATACATTCAGCCGCACACAGACACTCCTGGCTGACTACACCTGTGAAGTATCGAAGGCAGACCGGCTGGTTGTCACCGAGGTGTTTGCCGCCCGTGAGAAACCCAACGGGTTCTCAGCTGTGGAAGTTGTTCGGTCTGTGAAAAATATTCCGGCAGAATTCGCTCCCAATCTGGAACACGCGGTGACCTACCTTGAAGCCAACCTGCAATCCGGTGACGTTGTCCTTGTACTTTCCGCCGGTGACGCGGTTCAGATCAATAAGAACCTTTTGAAATCTCCTCTGTTCAAAAAACAGAAGAAATCTTCCGGGGCAAAAAAATGACGTTACCAACTGACCTGTCGTCTTCCGTCCTCCCCTTTCTGCGCGAGAAATACGGTGAATTGCTGCAGGAGAATGTCGTCCTGGCAAATTACACCACCGCCAAAGTAGGCGGCCCGGCTGACGCGCTTATCGTCGCTTCATCCAGCCATGAACTGGAAGATATCTTCACAACCCTGTGGAAACTCAACTGCCCTGTCCGCCTTCTAGCCAGCGGCGCCAACGTGCTTTTCAGTGACGCGGGCTACCGGGGTGTGGTGGTTCTGAATCACGCGCGTAATATCAAGATCGACCTTCATCATGAAACCCCGTCTGTCTGGGCTGAAAGCGGCGCTAATCTTTCAAGCATGGCCCGTCAGGCAGGTTTGCGCAACTTGAGCGGGATGGAATGGGCCACAACCGTCCCAGGGTCGGTTGGCGGCGCGGTATACGGTAATGCCGGCGCTTTCGGCTCGAATACAGCCGCCTCATTGAAGGTGGCAGAAATCTTGCACCCAATCGAAGGAAAACAGGAATGGCCGGTTGAAAAACTGGAATACGGATACCGCACCAGTTGGTTGAAGAGGAATCCGGGCAAGGTCGTCATTCTGGCCTCCCGGTTTGAACTTTCTTCCGGCCAGCCGGAAGCCATCCAGGCCAGGATGTCCGAATTTTCCGCCCGCCGCCGGGAGACGCAGCCGCAGGGAGCCAGTATGGGCTCAACGTTCAAAAATCCGGAAGGCGACCATGCCGCGAGGTTGATCGAAGCAGCCGGCCTGAAAGGGACCCGCGTGGGAGGCGCGCAAATCAGCGAAAAGCACGCAAATTTCTTCATCAATATCGATAACGCAACAGCTTCGGACTACTACTCGCTGATCCAATTGGCGAAAAGCAGAGTATCTGAAGCTTTCGGCGTTTCGCTTGAGCTGGAAATCGAACTGGTGGGTGATTTCTCCAGCGGTTCGCACAAATCCTCTGGCAGCAGAAAGTAATTGGTAATGGAAAAGAAAAT
>CAYQTY010000248.1:0-5507 GCA_964420535.1 uncultured Leptolinea sp.
CATCACCGACCAGTACGGCTCGATCGACAAAGCCAAAGCCAAGGCTGCCGGTTATGTGATCGAAGAAGCGAATGCCTGGATCAGCAAGGACGTTGATATTCTCATTCCCGCGGCGCTGGAAGGTCAGATTAATGCCGATACCGTGAAAGAGATCAAACCCCGGGTCAAGTTGATCGCAGAAGGCGCCAATGGCCCGACCACTCCGGAAGCGGATGAGGAATTCAAGAAACGCGGTACTTTCGTTATCCCCGATTTCCTGTGTAACGCCGGCGGGGTGACTGTGTCGTATTTTGAAGGCGTCCAGAATGATATGAACTTTTACTGGACCAAGGATGAAGTGCTGGAAAAACTGGATACCAAAATGACCCAGGCATTCCATGCCGTGCTGGATATGTCAGTCAAAGAGACAGTTTATATGAGAGACGCCGCCTACATGGTCGCAATCGACAAGGTGGTCAAAGCCATGCAGCTGAGAGGCTGGCTCTAACATGGCGAAAATCCCCGCCCTTCAACCGGCGGGGATTTTTTTTATATTGGCAAAGATGCGGATTGGCCATGCCAGAATCCCCCCTACCCCCCTTCATAAAGGGGGGCTTTTGACAAACTTTTTCGATAATTGTAACTAATCTAGTGGTTATATTTTTTAAGCTTTTTCTAACTATCATAGAAATTTCCGGCAAAATTCTTGGCTCATATAAGGAGAAAAATAGCCCCTCTTCGTGAAGAGGGGTTGGGGAGATTTATATTTGCTCTAGAAACATGAGCTCCGGGGTTTTTTTACAGCCCCAGCATCTTATCCGTCACATCCATAAAACGTTGACGTTCCACCGCGTCAAGTGCCAACGCAGAGGGCTGTATCTCTTTACACTCGTCAAAGTACTTCCCGGTGACGCCTTCCACGCCGGTGGAACAGGCCAGGTACACCGAGGTCTTCGCCCCGGTTTCCAGGTCAATGCCCGGCACCTTGAAACTGGCGCGCAACAGTTTCGTCTCCACTACCCCGGGGTGTAGGCAGTTGAACGTCACCCCGCTGGCGGCGTATTTTTCCGCCAGATACAGGGTAGCCATCACATTGCCCAGTTTTGACAGGCTGTACGCGCGGGTACCCTTAAATTCCTTTTCGCCCTGCAGGTTGTCATAGTCCAGCCGGGCATGGGCATGGGCGGATGACGCCACCGTGACCACACGCGCCGGAGTGCTGGCTTTCAATTTATCCAGCAGCAAAACCGTCAACAGGTAGGGTGACAGGTGGTTGATCTGCCATGACATTTCAAAACCGTCGCCACTCAGCTTGCGTTCCTCGAAGAATGATCCTGCATTATTCACCAGCACATCCAACCGGCTGGTTTTGGAGGCCACATTTTCAGCCAGCCGGCGCACCTGATCCAGAGAAGCAAAGTCACCGGTGAAACCGTCCACCGACGCGCCGGTTTCATCCGCGATCTCATTGACTGTCACCAGAACCCGGCCGGGGTCACGCCCATGGATCAAAACATGCGCGCCCATACGCGCCAGTTCCAGCGCGGTCTGTTTCCCAATCCCATCCGTTGAGCCTGTTACCAGTACTGTTTTACCCTTCATTCATTCCATCCTGATCAACTATTAATAAACGGCACACAAATCGGGTTTGTGTGCCGCCATTATACAATTTTCAAGCTTTTTCCGCTTTCACATTCTACGGGCAGCTAAACGAGTCTCCATTACCATCCACTTTGATATACACCGTGTTGCCTTCTTTCAATGTGGCTTCCATAACTTTATTCTGTCCGGTGGACATATCCAGGAATTGGTATTCACCCGGACTGACCTTCTGTGTGGTCTTAGCCGGAAGGTTCCACTGACCCGGCCGGGTGGTCATATCGTGCATGGTGCAATTTGCCACATAGGCCGGTTTGGCCTCGTCAAACGGATACAGCGGCAGGTCGGCCAGCTTACCATGCAGTTCGGTATACCCGGTACCCAGCGAGATCCACCCGATGACATTTTTTGCCAGCGGAATTTCGATCGCCAGCCAGTCATTCTTTTCATTACGCCCAACCGCTCTGGTCGTCACACCTTTGGATAAGCCGGAAACAATATTGTAGGCCGTACCCGGTCCGCGGCGGATATAAAGGTTTCCTGTGGCAGCCGTAACAGTGATCTCGCCGCCGGAAAACGTCACCTCAGTTGGCGATTCAACCGGCGCGGCCTGTGTAGACTGGCGGATCACTGGAACTTTTGTTGGGGTGGGCGGCGGCACTGTACGCGTGGATGTTTTTATAATCGCTTTTTTGGTTGCGGTCTGTGAGGCGGCGATCGTCGGAATAACTTCGGTCGGCATCTCCTGTAATTCTTCGGTGGGGGCCAAGGTTGCCGGTACTCCGGTAGGCGGGATGAAAACTTCCAGGGTGGGAGGGGGCGTTGTGGGTGTTGGTTTTGCTTTTGTGTTCACGGTAACGTTGCATGCCAGAGTTGCCAGCAAGAGAATTATCAAACCGGAATACATGAAATACTTCTTTTTTTGAACAGTGACCATATCCGTTCCCTTCTCCACCGTGTATTTCGTATACACTAATAGTAGATGGAAATAATCCAAAAATCAACTTGATTCAAATTAATACATGAAATGGAAGAAACTGTGAGATTGCCAGGATCATTCAATTTCTTTATAACAATTCTTCTCCTCGCGGCCGGTTGCCAGACACATACCGCTCCGGCAAAGCCTGACCCCACCCGCCCTCCTATACCTGCGAAACCGGAGATGCAGCTGACTGAACCATCCACCTACCGGATTTACCTGATCGCCCTGGAAGACGGGGGAAAATCCGGACCGGCCGTCGGCTGCGGTGACAGCCTGGTCGCGGTTGACGTTCCGGCAACAGACGTCAAGACCGCGCTGCGTGACTTATTGAAAAGCCATGACCGCCTGTACGGGCAGTCCGGCCTGTATAACGCGTTATACCAGTCAGACCTGCAGGTGACCCGCATCACCCGTGATAATGACACCATTAGCGCGGAACTGAACGGCAAGCTGGTTTTTGGTGGTACATGTGACGCGCCTCGCGTGAAAGCCCAGCTTGAAGCCACGTTGCGCCAGTCCACCGAAACAAAAATCCCTGTGACCATTCGGGTCAACAGGGATTTGCTCGAAAATCTACTATCCGGCCGTTGATCAAGCCGGACTGACGTCTTCTCCGGAATACGATGGTAACGCGGGCCATTGCCTGGCGATCCACACCACAGCCAGAATACAACCCAAACCGCCGGTGATGATAGCCATCGGGGTGCCAAACGCCTGGGCAACTGCCCCGGCTTCAATTTCACCCAGTTGCGGGCCGCCCATAAAGAAGATCTGGTTGATGCTCACCATGCGTCCGCGCATGGCGTCGGGCGTCACCATCTGGCGGATGGTATTACGCAAAATGGTACTAACGGCATCCGCTCCGCCGATCACCGCCAGTGAGATCAATGTGATCCAGAAGCTGGTGGACAGGCCGAACACGATGGTCGCCAGACCGAATACCACCACCGACCAGAGCAGCAGGGAACCCTGTTTTCGGATCTTTGAACGCTGTGAAAAGACCAATCCCACACCCACGGCGCCCACCGGCTGTGCGGCGGAAAGCCAACCGTACTCCCAGGCGCCCACGTGCAGCACATCTTTCGCGATAAAGGGCAGCAACGTGTTGGCTGAAGAGAAGAAGGTGGCAAAGAAATCGAGGATCATACTGGAAAGGATGATGGGCTGCGAACGGATGAACGCCACGCCGTCTTTTATGGCTTCCAGATTGATGCCCTGCCGCCGCACCACCGGGTTGATATCCTGGGGCACATCACCGATGAGAACCAGGCTCAAGATCACCGCGATAAAGGATATAGCGTCAATGAAATACGTCCAACTCTGGCCCATACCGGCGATCACGAACCCGCTTAATGCCGGGCCGGCTACCGAGCCGATGTTAAATGACATGGAATTCAGGCTAAACGCGCTGGGTAGGTCTTCACGGGGAACAAGGTTGGGAACCATTGCCTGACGCGCGGGCATGTCAAATGCCAGGGCAGCCGCCTGAACGGCTGTCAGAACGTACATGTGCCATATCTGGATCAGATTGAAATACGTCAATAGCCCAAAGGCAGCCGAGATGACCGTCATGGTGATCTGGCTGATGAACAACACCCTGCGGCGGCTGTACATATCTGCCACAAGACCACCGAGCAGCGAAAGGATCAGGATGGGCAGGAAACGCGCCACACCGATACCGCTGACCACGATCGGTTGATCGGATAGTGTGCGCAAATGCCAGAACAACGCCCACAACTGCATCTGTGAGCCCGCGGTGGAGATCATCATACTCAACCACAGTAAAACAAACCGGCGGTGCTTGAACGCCGGCGGAAGGGAGAATCTTTTGATGTTCATACGAATTGGATCAGGTACCCCAGTCTCTTAAGTATAAAAAGTCATAACCAATAGTGCGGTGACTCAACTTGGCCACCGGCGGCAGAATTCGTTTAAACTGGTTGCGGCGGATGCGGTCAACCACTTTGTTCACAAAACCTGCCTCAAACCCGGCATCCACACATTCCTGAGGAGTGAAGCGTTCATCCACCAGCAGGTAGAGAAGAGGATCAACATCGGCATAGGTGAAACCCAGTTCGCCCTCATCGGTCTGCCCCAGCCACAGGTCGGCCGTGGGCGGCTTGGCAACAATTACCTCAGGCACTCCCAGAGCGCGGGAAAGCTGCCGGATCTGCGTCTTGTACAGGTCGCCGATCGGGTTGAGGGCGCAGGCGGAGTCACCGAACAGGGTGGAATAACCCAGCAGGATCTCGGTTTTATTGCTGGTGCCCACCACCAGTCCGTTGAAATCGGCGGAATGGTCGTATAACACGATCATGCGCTGCCGCGCCATAATGTTTCCCGCCCGGAACGAACTTATTTCGGGGTTGGCTTCAAGGTACGGCTGCACCATCGGTGTGATGGGGATGGTCAACGATGGCACGCCCAGATCGTCAATCACCAGTTGGGCGTGGTCCAGCGATTCTTGTGATGAAGATTTATACGGCATGCGGATGGCCAACACGTTTTGCGGGCCCAGCGCCTCCGCTGCCAGATAACAGGATAGGGCAGAATCAATACCGCCCGAGAGACCGATCACCGCCTTGGTGAAGCCGGTGCGTGTGATCTCACTTTTCACAAATCCGGTCAAAATTTGGCGGGCGAGATTTGTGTCGATGTTAAGGTCGGGAAGCTTTGTCATGATTTTTCCTACCTCCCGTTGACAGCGTCTTTGGATGAAAGGATGCGCTGCATTTCACGCATGGTCAGGCCGGTGCGCTCGTCGCGCAGCAGGGGCAGGCGGGCGCGTGTACGGTGGAGTTGGTTCAGGTCAAGTTCAACCATAGTCAGGGCTTCTTCGTGATAGGGCCCCCTGGCTATCAATTCGCCGTTCGGATCGAAAATAGTGGAGCCACCCCAGAAATTGAGACCGTCTTCAAAACCAACCCGGTTCGTATGGGCGACAAAA
>CAYQTY010000249.1:0-5478 GCA_964420535.1 uncultured Leptolinea sp.
TGATCAATTCTTCACGCAATTCCGGTGTACGGGTTGCAAGAAATTCTTCGATCAATTCCACTTCGGGTCTTTGTTCGTCCATAGTTTATTATCAGGCTTCTTTATCCAATTCGGATTGAGCGGCAGCTTCTTGTTTGCGTTTCAACGCGTTTTGCTCATTTTCAAGAAGCCTTTGTTCCATTTTAGCCAGTGTGGCTTTTACAAAATACCGGCCGAATAGAAAATTCAAAACATACACCGGAAAGCCCACAGCCAGAATTGCTACAGCTGTGCGCAAAATAACGGTCAAAAAATCCACTCCGGCAAGCAACGAGACTATGGCTGTGGCCACTGCCACCAGTAGGATGAATAATTGTGAAATATGCAGCATGATTTCCACGAGCAGAGGAAGCCGGCTCGAGCTGCTTTCCGGAACGGGCAGGCTGGGTACGAGCATTTTGTCAACCATTATCGCCCAAACCTTTCTGAGAATAGCGACTGCACCAGACGTGAAGCCGCAGCCGGATGCAGATCGTCCAGTACACGCGGACCCGAGCAATAATATGCCAGCGGGATTTGTGTTCGCATGGCCAGGTTATAAATGGCTCCGAATGAATTGGTTTCATCCATTTTGGTGACCACCAACGCGCCTGGTTTGAAGGCAGAAAATGCGGCCGTTGTATTGACCAGGTCGGTTTCTTTGGCGGTAGCCGGGATAACCAACCAGGTAGTTCGGCCGGGAATGGAGGTGATCAGAGAGCCAGTCTCCACAATGGATTCTTCGCTCCGCGGGTTGGCTGCAGGGGTATCCACTATGATCAAGTCAGTTCCGGCGAGCGATTCAACAATGGCAGCACATTCCTGAGGAGAATAGGCGATCTGCAGAGGAATATTGATGGCTTCCGTAAACGCCCGCGCTTCAGCGATGCCGCCGATGCGAACTGTATCGGCGCATACCCAGGCGACCGATTTATGCAGTTCTTTTCGGTATCGCACGGCTAATTTGGCCGAGAAACCGGTTTTTCCTACCCCACTCGGTCCCACCAGACAGATTACCTGTCCGTCTTTACGCGGTGATTCGGGTTGAACTTTGATACAGGCTTCCAATTGACGGCGAATATGCTCTTCCAGTTTTTTGGGATCCATCGCCGTCTGTGCGCCTAGCGTAACAGCACTGATCTGACAAACGCGTTTCGCCAGACCAGAGTCCACACCCTGATCCAGCAGATGGAGGAATATTTTCCGTAATTCAGGCCAGGCATTTTCCAATTGCTGCGGAGCAGGAATAGAAAAGTCCAGGTCTGCTTTGGGAGACATCTTTGAAGCAGATTCCAGCTGGGGATTGGCTGAGGGAACCTGTACTATGCGCACATCTTCCAGTGATTCGTCATTCCCCAGTTGATGAAGCAGATCCAACCGCGGTTCACCAGCCGGCTGTGATCGAACCTTTTTACCTTTTATCTCAACAACATCTTCCATTGGAGAATCTGCGGTTGATTTATGGGATTCAAGTTCTTCCTCTGCCGCGGTTGACTGTCCAGCGATTGAAATTGAACCGGGGTTCTTCTCGCCGGCAATGTCCGGGGACACAGCGCGGGGTGAAACGGACGTCTGTGCTGCTTTTGTGTGTTTTAAAATACCGGAATCTTTTTTTGAAAGATCAGGTTTGGTTGGCTGGGCGGGTTTCTCTTTTCCGGCTGCTGATTTGGGGGCTTCTTCACCCGGTTCGAGTTTGACTGCCACCACCTCAACCAGCGGCTTCCGCCAAACCTGCCAGGGTTCGCCGCCCGGAATCTGACGCGCGGTTACCACCAGGGCATCGGCTCCCAGGTCTTTTTGTACCTGTGCCAGTGCCTCGATCATGGTTTCTGCGCGGAACGTTCTGGATATCATTCGTTAATCATCCTCATGCGGGAACTTGCTGGACCATGCTCAGGTCAACCATTCCATGCGCCTGGACACGGGTGCCGCCGCTGATTTCAGAGAAAGCCAACACCACAAGATTGGGAAAGGCCTGATCAATAAGTCGGCGGAACGCCAGCCGGAGTTCTCGCGGGCATAACAACACCGGCGGATGGCCTTCCTGCGCCAGGGCTTCCATCCGTTCGCCGGTGGCATTCAGAATAGACTGAGCGGTAACTGTGTCGATCGAGAAGCCCAATCCGCTGTCCGTGGCACTCAATGATTCTTTCAGTGTCATTTCAAGTTGCGGTGAAAGCGTGAACACATGCATGTAACCGTCTTCTTCACGATACAGGTTCGACAATGTGCGTGCCATTGTCTGACGGACCGCTTCAGCCAGGATAGCCGGGTCACGCGTGGACGAGGCATGTTTGCCCAGAACTTCAATGATCCCGCTCAAATCGCGGATGGGAACCCGTTCTTTCAACAAGTTCTTCAAAACATCCTGCAGGTCACCCAGGCGAATGAGCTCAGGGATCACACCGTCAATAGCAGCCGGTGTCTTCTCTTTCAACTGGTTGATCATTTCCTGCACCATCTGCCGGCTAAGCAGGTCAGACGAGTGTGAGCGAATGACTTCGGTCAGGTGGGTGGAAAGAACCGCCAGAGGTGAAACCACGGTGTAATTCATCAGTTCAGCGCGGCCCTTTTCCGCATCGGTAATCCAGAACGCCGGAAGGCCAAAGGCGGGTTCTGTTGTAGGAATACCCTGCAGATTTTCTTCCGACTGCGAACCGGGAATAGCCAGAAAGCGGTCGATCATTAATTCGCCGCGGGCTACTTCTTCACCACGGATCTTTAACCGGTAGGTTTGAGGGGGCAGGCGCAGGTTGTCGCGGATGCGTACGACAGGGAGAACAAAGCCAAGCTCGGTTAACATCTGCCGGCGTATATTCGTGATCTGATGCAGTAGATTGTCGGCGCGTTCTTCATCAACCAGCGGGATCAAGCCGTAACCGACTTCCAGTTCCAACGGGTCGATCACAACAAGTCCCATCATATCTTCGGGCGATTCCAACGGAGCGGTAGTCGGCTCTTCCAGGGGCATTTCAGCCGCCACAGCCGCCTTTTTTTCCAACCGGCGGACGTAATACGCGCCGCCACCTAGAACAGACGCCACTAATATGAAGGGGAATTTCGGAACCCCCGGTATGAACATCATCAAACCGATCACCACCGAAGAAGCCAGCAGCGCGTTGTAATTTGAGAGCTGCTTGGCAGCAGAAGCGCCTAACGCGCCTTCGTTAGCATTGCGGGTAATGATCAAACCAGCCGCGGTAGAAACCAGCAGTGAAGGGACCTGAACAGCCAGCCCGGAACCAACAGTAAGCAGCGTGTAGGTCTGCAGCGCGGCCATGATATCCAGGTTGCGCTGGAACATACCGATGACAAATCCACCGATGATGTTGACAATAATTACGATCACGGCGGCGATGGCGTCACCACGAACAAACTTACTGGCGCCATCCATGGAACCGTAGAAATCCGCTTCCGTCTGGATCTCTTTTCGCCGGGCTCGAGCCTGCTCTTCATTGATAATACCGGCATTCAAGTCGGCATCAATGGATAATTGCTTGCCGGGCATGGCATCCAGTGTAAAGCGCGCGGCAACTTCAGCCACGCGGCCGGCGCCATTGGTGATGACCGCGAATTGGATGAGCATCAGCATCATGACCACACCAACTACATAGTTGCCGCCAATCACCAGATTACCGAATACTTTGACTACCTCACCAGCTGCACCATCTATCAGGATCAAACGGCTGATGGAAATATTGAGGCCCAACCGGAACAGGGTAATCACCAACAGCAATGACGGAAATACGGAGAAATCCATCGGACGGGCAATATACAAAGCCAGCAGCATAACACCGAGAGACATCGCCAGGTTCATGATCACCAGAACATCCACCAGAACAGCCGGGATCGGAATGATCATCATGCAGACGAGCATAACCACACCGAATGCCATAACCATGTCATTCGATTTGAAGATGATTTTCCAGTCAAAGCGTGATGCCGCAGGTTTCGCTGTTGCCATTTACTCTATTCCTTAAACATGTGCCGTAACCGGCTGGATGTGTTGATTTTTCAGGCGGTACACGTATGCCAGAACTTCTGCCATTGCCACATACAGTTCCGGCGGAATCGGCTGATCCAATTCAACCATCTTGTACATAGCCCGTGCCAGCGGCACGTTTTGAACAACCGGAACACTGTTTTCTTTGGCGATCTCAACAATTTTTTGCGCCACATTGAAAGCACCCTTTGCCACCACAACCGGGGCTTCCATTTTTGAGGAGTCATACATAATAGCCACTGCATAGTGAGTCGGGTTGGTGACGATCACATCCGCCCTGGGCACTTTAGACATCATCCGTGATTGCGCCATGCGTCGTTGCTGCTGGCGGATACGTCCGCGAAGGAAGGGATCACCTTCTGATTTCTTGAGGTCGTCGATCACTTCCTGTTTTGACATCCGCAACTGGCGGGTGTAATTCCAGCGTTGATACGCGTAATCGCCCGCTGCCAGAATAATATAGGCAGCCGCTACCCGCCACATAAGGCTGGTGCTCAGGTTCATCCACTGCTCAATTTCCTGTTCGAGAGGCATCTGGATCATTTGAATGATGCTGGTGAAGTTGTCCATTAAGAAGGTGTAAACCGGCCACCCCACCAGAAGTAGTTTGAGTAGAGACTTCAGTACTTCAACAATTCCCTGGTTGGAGAAAATGCGTTTAAATCCGTTGATAGGATTCAAGCGCGATCCATCAAAGAAAGGCCGTTTGGACGCCCACAGAAAATTTGTCTGCAGCAGAGTTGTCATCACCCCGATGATCATCAGGGCGAATATCAGCTCGACAAATGGAATAAAAAAGAACGAGAAATTCTGGAAGACAAGCTGCCGTAAACCCAGATCAGTTAGTTCCGAAGTGGGAAGATTGGTTACGGTGTGACGCATAAGGTCGCCCAACCCTGAAACCATGTTTCTTCCCATGCCGGTCAACAGCCAAATACTGGCAACCAGGCTCACCGCGGCATTCAATTCCATACTGCGGGCTACCTGCCCGCGTTCGCGAGCATCCCGGATCCTTCCAGAGGTAGGGGCTTCAGTTTTATCTGCCATCGCCTAAGCCCCCAGTATTTGCAGCATCCGTGGTCCCAGGTTTTTGAACGCCTGATCCATGGAGGGAATGAAAAAATTAAACATTAGAGATAAAGCAAAAATCCCGACCCATACTTTGATCGGTAATCCGAGGAAAAACACATTGATTTGCGGGGCCACTTTTGAGAGGAGCCCCAGGGTGAGGTCTGTGAGAAAGAGTGCTCCCACCACGGGCAAAGCCATTTGTACTCCAGCCGTAATCAACCCGGAAGACAGCATCAGCAGCGCCTCAGGATTGATCTCAGGCAACGCCTGGTTCAGGGGTAGAACAACAAATGTTGCCTGTAAACCTTGTAGAAAAACGTGATGACCATTCGTGAGCAGGAAGTACAGCATCACTACCAGTATGAAGAACTGTTCCAGCGTTCCCC
>CAYQTY010000250.1:0-5423 GCA_964420535.1 uncultured Leptolinea sp.
CCTGGCTTTTCATAGTCATCTCTATCGGAAGAGGCTCACTAGAATAGCTTTTTGAGCGTGCATACGGTTATGTGCCTGAGGGAACAGCATAGAATGCGGACCATCTGCTACAGCATCGGTGATCTCTTGATTGCGGTGGGCCGGTAGGCAGTGCATAACGATGACATCTTTCGAAGCTTCAGAAACAAGTTTGTCATTTACCTGGTAGGGTGGGAAGACTTTCTTGCGTTTTTCTGTTTCTTCTTCCTGTCCCATGCTGGTCCAGGTATCCGTGTAGATCACGTCAGCATTTTTCACGGCTTCATGCGGATCGCGTAGAGTACGGATGGTCGAGCCTGATTTGGCTGCAAATTCCTTGCATTCTGAAAGTGCTTTTTCAGGAAGATCATACCCTTCGGGGGCTGCCAGCGTAAAGTGGGCACCCAGTTTGGTGCAGATGTGCATAAGGGAAACAGCCACATTATTGCCATCTCCAACAAACGTGACATTCAACCCTTTGAGCTTGCCATATTTTTCGACAATGGTAAGAGCGTCGGCCATTCCCTGACAGGGGTGATCATAGTCACTCAAACCGTTGATCACCGGAACATCAGACCATTTTGCCAGATCCAATACATGCTGATGGGCGAAAACACGCGCCATAACAACTTCCACATATCCAGCAAGTACGCGGGCAACATCGGCAATTGACTCACGCTGACCAAGACCGATTTCGTTGGGAGATAAATACAGAGCATCACCACCCAGGTGGCGCATGGCCATGTCAAAACTTACACGGGTGCGAAGACTTGGTTTCTGAAAGACCATCCCTAATACTCTATTCTTCAGGATTGGTTTATTTTCCCCTTTTTCTTTCCGTTCTTTCTTTAATTCGAGGGCCAGATCCAGGATACCCTGTAATGCTTCCGGCGAATAATCTGCGATTGAGAGAAAATCTTTCTTCATACCGTTCTCCTTTTAGTAATCTAATTAGATTTAATGGTGACAGGAACCACAGGAACCGCCGCTGCATCCTCCACAACCACTATGACCGGTTGATATGGAAGAGGACCCTCCTGATGATTTTGAATAAAACTTGGATAATAACCGGTGAGTGTTTGAGCTTTCACATCGTGTACAGGAAGCAGGCATATCCGCATCAGAAAAACATCGGCGGACTTCAAAAGTCTGCCGGCAATCAGAACATTCATATTCATATAAAGGCATGGTAATCTCCTGATTTGATTCTACCGCCCGGAGGTATACGTGTCAATTTGAATCAGGTATGCAAAGGCATTACCCGAACAGGTAAATTATTTAATCCGCAGGATATCAGGAGTATTGTCAGCTTGCCCAAGATAAAAAAAAATACTATGATTAATCCAACCTATATTGCTGTTGAGGAGGGCACATGATTAAGAAGAGTAGGATGTTGTATGTTTTAGTCGCTTTATTGACAGTTGCTTCAGTATTGCTCGCAGCCACACCTGTTGGAGCCAAACCTGAAGCAGCCGCCACACCGGCGCCTGCAGCCATCGGGACCAAAGACCATCCCATCAAGGTTCTCTTTGTTCCTTCGACGGATGCCAATGTGATTGTATCTGGCGGAAAGATCATGGCAGATGCGTTGGAAAAAGCCACTGGCTATAAATTCGAAGTTTCCGTGCCTACGTCTTACGCGGCCACCATTGAAGAGATGTGCGCGTCCCCGACGGACACCATCGGGTTCATCCCCGGTCTGGGTTACGTTCTGGCCAACAAACTGTGCGGTGTGGATGCTGCCTTCAAAGCCGTCCGCTATGGTTCGTCTGTATACTGGGCGGAAATCATAGTGAAACGCGATAGCAACTTCAAAACCATCAAAGATCTGGCTGGTAAGAAGTGGGGTTACGGCGATGTCGGTTCAACCTCCGGCTATCTGGTTCCCCTGGCCATGTTCAAAGAAGCCGGTATCGAGCCAGGTGAGAAAGTTGCCACCGGTGGACATCCGCAATCTGTGAAAGCTGTTTACAATGGTGAAGTTGATTTCGCCACCGTGTTCTTTACTCCCGCTTCCGTTCCCGAAGGTGTTGATAAATGGGAAGAAGGCAAAGAACCCGATATCCCGGCTGACCTGATCAAGGAATGTAAAGTTTCTGAAGACAAGAAGAAACTGACCTGTGGTGGTTATAAAGTCAATGATGCCCGCGCCAATATACGTGAAGAGGCGCCGGATGTGATCGAGAAAGTAAAGATCCTGTCCGTTTCTCCGTCAATTCCGAATGACACGATGTCCTTCGGACCGAAATTCCCGGTAGATGTACGTGAGAAGATATCTAAGGCACTGGTTGAATTCGCAAAGACTGATGATTGGAAAGAATCAATCGGTAAGCAAGATTTCTATGCCTGGGATGGCATTGCGGAAACCACTGACGAAGAATTTGACTTCGTTCGCCAGATGGTTGAGGCGGCAGGGATCACCCTGGAAAGCCTCGGCGAGTAATACTTTATCGAATAAACCGGGGTTCACTAATCATGTGAACTCCGGTTTTTTTTATGATGATGTACCAGGTGAATTAAAATAATCGAACCATTAAAAAGCAGGTGGACGGAATAATGACACACTCTGATCAGCAAATTCAGCTTGAAATCGAAAATCTGACTAAAGTTTATGAAGGGGGCGTCCAGGCTCTGACCAATGTCTCTTTCAATGTACGCAAAGGTGAATTCCTGGCCATCATTGGATTAAGCGGATCCGGTAAGTCAACGTTATTAAGGTGTATAAACCGTCTGGTGGATCCTACGACTGGTTCGGTAGTATTTAATGGCATGCCTGTTACCGGGGCGACAGATGAAGAATTGCGCCTGATACGCCGGAAGATAGGCATGGTCTTTCAACATTTCAATCTGGTCAGCCGATCGAGTGTATTAACCAATGTCCTGGCTGGCAGGCTCGGTTACGCCAATCCGGCATGGAGTTTGATCAACCGATTTTCGGATGAAGATATAAAATCCGCGATAAAACAACTGGAAAGAGTAGGTATCGCGGATAAAGCCGGATATCGCGCCGATGAGCTGTCTGGCGGACAACAACAAAGGGTGGGTGTGGCACGCGCGCTGATGCAGGATCCTGAAATGATCCTGGCGGATGAACCGGTTGCTTCACTGGACCCCGTTCTTGCGCATAGTATTATGCAGTATCTCGAAGAGATTAACAAGAAAGATGGCGTTACTGTCCTTTGCAGTTTACACTTCCTGGATCTGGTTCACCGGTATTCAGACAGGGTGATCGCTTTGAATAATGGTCAAATGGTATTCGATGGACTGCCGTCAGAAATTGACGATGCCAAATTTAAAGAAATTTACGGTAAAGACGCGGAACGGGTGGGCTAAATGAAGACACAAAACGAATCGAAAGCATCGATAAAACGTTCACTGGGACTTGCCGCTTCGATCATAATCGGCGTGATCATCTATGCATATGGGTTTCAAGTTACCAAAGTGAATCTGGAAGAGACAAAATCTCCGCGCCGTCAGGAGCAGTTATTGCGGATCATTCGCGCCCTGGCAAAACCGGATTTTCTTGAATACAACAAAGAAGAATTGAAAATTTATTTGCCTGTGACAATTCCCTGCGAAAACGCACCTTCAGGAACTGTTACTGTCGACAAAACACAGCCATACCTTGTGATGGAACCAGCCTGTGCTAAACCGGGGCAGGAGGTTTCACTGGAAGGTTTCAATTTTCCGCCGGATACCTCGGGACCGGTGAATTTTATTCCACCCAGTAATGTAACCCTTGAAATATCGAAAGTTGAAACGGATTCAAACGGTTATTTTAAAACAACCGCGAAGCTGCCTAACCGACCCAATACAAAGGAACAAAAGATCGAAGCTATATTACGAAGGCCTGTTGGATTGCCTCATCTTACTCAAACAGCGTATGATACCTGGGATAAGATCATTGAGACAATTTTTCTTGCCTTGCTGGCAACCACGATTGGCACGCTGCTTTCGATTCCTATCAGTTTCTTTGCCGCACGAAATTTGATGAAGGAGATTGTCTCCAATCTGATCGGATTATCAGCTCAGATCATCGCCATTCCGGTAGGTTTCATTATCGGTCAATATGTAGCGGATTGGATGAGCTCTCTGGGTGATGTGATCACCGGTTATCTGTGGATTGCAATTCCATTGATCATTATTGTCCCGTGGATTGGTCTGAAGATCATCAAATGGGCAATGCCTGAAGAAGAATTGGTCAAACCTGAATTAAAAATCAGAATATTCCGTATGACAGCAATTACCGGGTTATTGCTTGTCTCGTTGATTTCCATTTCGGTGCTTGCCGGTTTGATGGATAAATCAGGGAATTTCCTTGAAGGAGCATTAGGCGGGTTCGGATTCCTGGGTTTATTTCTCAAAAATATAGGTCAAATCCTGCGGATGATAATAACAATTACATCTGCGTTGATAGCTGCAGGTGTATTAAGTAGCTACGCGGGGCGGATGGGTATTAAACTTCATAAGAGTCTTTCACACGGTAAGGCCCGCCTTGTAGGTATTGCGCTGGCTATGGTTGCAGGGGCGCTTATTTTAATAATTGCTGGCGCTGGTGTTAATTGGATTTATCAAATCGAGAATCCTTTATACTGGGCTGTTATTCCAGGCATCGCCGGAGCTGTGGGCGGGCTGCTGATCGGCATTCGGTACAGCAAGAAGGACTTATTACCGGTTGGCCTGGTTATTTATTATGTGACCCGGACCGTTTTAAACGCACTTAGGTCAATTGAATCCCTGATCATGGTAATAGTCTTTGTTGTTTGGGTTGGTATTGGTCCGTTTGCTGGCGTGTTGGCTCTTTCATTACATACAATTGCGGCACTTGCAAAGTTATATTCCGAGCAGGTCGAAAGTATTCTTTCCGGCCCGGTTGAGGCCATTAAAGCGACCGGCGCAAACTGGATGCAAACCGTGGTTTATGCGGTTATTCCGCAGATCATTCCGCCTTATATTTCATTTACAATGTACCGCTGGGATATCAATGTGCGTATGTCAACCATCATTGGTTTTGCCGGCGGAGGAGGAATCGGTTTCCTTCTCATTCAG
Source organism: uncultured Leptolinea sp. (assembly GCA_964420535.1). Taxonomy (GTDB): domain Bacteria; phylum Chloroflexota; class Anaerolineae; order Anaerolineales; family Anaerolineaceae; genus Leptolinea. The sequence continues at coordinate 5,068 of CAYQTY010000250.1, forward strand.
AACATTAATCTGTTAAACTATCGGGCAGCATCGGCACAAATGATAGCCATTGCCATTGTTGTAGCCTCAATGGATTATCTGAGTTCACGGATGCGTGAAAAAGTGGTGTAATTTTGTAAGAAAAAGAGGAATGTAGTTTGATATCAACAATTATTGTTTGTGCTGTTTACGTCTCTGCCCAGTTACTTTCCAACATAGCCAGTTTACAGATCGTCTTATTTGCCGGCCTCTCTTTCGATGCCGGCACTTTCATTTACCCGATCACTTTCACCCTTAGAGATCTGGCTCATAAAGTTCTAGGTTTAAAAGGTGTGCGGGTTTTAATCATCACGGCTGTGGCAATCAACCTGTTCATG
>CAYQTY010000251.1:0-5419 GCA_964420535.1 uncultured Leptolinea sp.
TTGGCATCTTCGGTCCCGGCATCCAGGTTGCCCATCAGGCGTGACATATTGGCACGCCAGACAAGCGCCTGGGCAAGCGCGTCCTGGTCTTCGGGAAAATGCATTCCGTTTACCGCGGCATTGTAAAACCGCATCGCCGCGGCCGTGTCACCGCCGGAAAAAGCGATACGGCCTTTCAGCGAATTGATGACCGGGTGTGAAGCCGCGACATCTTCAGGGATCACATCCATCCAGGCCGAAAGGGTGGATATCCGGCCGGCAGAAAGTATATCGGGGCCGGCTGATTCGATCAGGTGGATCAGATCAGGGAGCGAATTTAACCGCCGGTAGATGGCAAATGCCCGGTCCCATTCGTGGTTTGTCAGGTACATTTCTGCCAGATAGCGTTCAATGGAAGTTGCTGCCATGGATTGTTCATGGAATACACGGTTCTGCAGGAATTCCAGGAACAGGGGATGGTAGCGAACCCAGTCACCCTGATCGCCGACCGGCATGGCAAACAGGTTGTTCTGAAGAATGGTCTCCACCCAGATATCCCACGGATAGGAGGGCAGGTTTAACGCCGGGGTAATGATCTGTTCGCACAGTGGCGCGTTGAATTCTTCCAGCAGTGACGTCCATAGCAGAAATGACCGGATCTCAGGCGGCAGGCTATTGATGATCTGCAGGAAGTAATCTTCCATATTAAACCCGGTTAACCGTGCCAGCCGGCTGCGGGCCTGTGAATCTTCCAGGGTGACCTGGCTGGTCAGAATAATACCGGTGATCCAGCCTTCTGTCCTGTTTAAAATATCTTTCGCGGCATCCATACTGATCAACTGCTGCTGGTTTTGTTCATACAACAGTTGGATCTCATCCGCCTGAAAGGCCAGCTCTTCGAAGCTGAAACCGCCCACTTCAGATTGCGATGCCAGAAGGGGTAGTACCGGCAGCGAAAGCAAAGACCGTGATGTGAGGATCACGTGGCAGTTTTCGTCGAGATCCTGCAAAAACCGGCTGAGGAATCTCCGCACCGGTTGACTTTCATTTACCAGGTGGTAGTCATCTATTATGAAGATGAAATGTTCGGGAATGTGCTCGTACAGATCGTTGATGACGATGTTGGCCATGTAGTCAACATCCAGGTTGCCCTGTTCGGCTTCGAGTACGGTGCTTGAGCGTTCACCGAACGCGGGGAACCGGTTGCGGATTGCCGCGATGAAATAGGCGATAAAGCGGTGCGGGTCAAAATCAAGGGAGTCAACGGTGTACCAGCAAACCGGAAGCGGGCATACCGTAACAAAATCCACCATCAGGGAGGTTTTGCCATAACCGGCTGGCGCGGAGACGAGTGTGAGGCGTTTGTCAATCAACTCCATCAGGAGGTCGATCAGGCGTTGACGCGTTACCAAACCTCCCTTCCGCCGGGGAGGAGTTATGCGTGTTTTGATGACCGTAAAGTTGGGGGGCATGGGCCGGATGGTCCTCTGGATAAATTATATCCATTAACCGGCTGGCTTTATTCACCACTATGGGTGAAGTTTATTTGGGCTGGCTATTTTATTATCTGTTCTCGGCATCCAGAAGACCATCAACAGGGCGGCCATTAAAGCCAGCGATCCGCCAAAGAAAAATGGAGCCGAAGGACCGAAGCCGCTCCAGCTTCCCGCTCCCTGCCAGAGCAAGCCGGCGATGAAGGATGAAGGAAACGCGAGCAGACCGATCACCGCATTGTACGTGCCATACGCAGTTCCCCGCAGATCATCCGGAACAAGGTCAGCCACCATGGCGTTAGCTGTTCCATACGCAAGGCCGTAATACAATCCGTAGGCAACATACAGTACCCACACTTGCCAGGCTTGCTGCGCCACGGCGAATCCCAGGTAGATAACGGCGTATACCAGCCATCCGCCGACGATCAAGCGGCGCCGGCCAATTCGATCAGAAAGCGATCCGGCCGGTGTGGAGACCAGTGTGTAAACCAGATTGAAGACAACCAGCATTCCCATGATCCCGATCACCGAGATCCCCAGGTTCTGCGCCCGCAATACCAGAAACGCGTCTGATGAATTCCCCAGTGTGAAAATACTAACAATAATAAGGAAGATACTGAACGGCCTGCCCATGCTTTTTAGTGAGAATTTCGGCAGATCACGTTTCTTGACGACGGCCACATCTTTCGCGCCGATGATAAGTGCCAGCACGCCCAGAAAAGCGGGAACCAGGCTGAACAGCACGATCGTCTGGAAGGTCGGTTTGGTTAATGACAGGTTATTAGCCTGCGCCAGCCAGATGACAACGGCAGCGATGATCAATCCCACCATCGCGCCGGCAGTATCCATGGCCCGGTGAAAGCCGAAAGCCAGCCCGCGCGTTTCTTTTGTCACCGAATCGGCCACCAACGCGTCACGAGGGGCTGTGCGGATGCCCTTGCCCACACGGTCTGCCCAGCGTACTCCGGCAATCAACTCCCAACTGCCGGCAAAATAGAAGAAGGGTTTGGTGAGGGCTGAAAGGCCGTAACCGCCGACGGCCAGCCACTTTCGGCCGCCGAGTCTATCAGAAAGCCAGCCGGAAAACAACTTTAGGATACTGGCGGTGGTCTCAGCAATGCCTTCGATCAGGCCGATGATGCTGGTCTGCACACCCAGCACATTGGCCAGGAATAGCGGGATGATATTGATGACCATCTCACTGGAGACGTCCATGAAGAAACTGGTGAATCCCACCGCCCAAACATTGCGGGGAAGGTCTTTGATCGAAGGTCTGGTTAGTTTTTCAGGGGTTTCATCTTCCATGCTGGTCACCTTTTATTGTTAATAATTCCGGTCCATAGACCTTCACCTGGTTCAGTGTTTATTTTATCGACCGCTGCCGGTATTTTCCGGGCAATCATTTGTTGATCTAAAATAACATGAAGCACCTGTTGAATTATATGATTCCTTAGATTAATACAATAGGTGTCTCAGTGATGCTATCAATGATCCCTGTTTATCGTGTGCATGGCCGTTCCATGATCACTGTTGACAGGCCGGCCGGGTTTTCACCACCTTCTCGGATATCGCTGAATCCCATGTCCAGATAAAGAGCGCGGGCGGCTGCTCCGGCTTCGACAGTCTCGTCATAGGTTTGCACATGCACCGGTCTGGCAGGATCAAGCCGGTCAATTGCCTCCTGAAGGAGCAAGCGGCCAACTCCTTTCCTTCTTGATTCGCCGGACACAGCCAACCATACTATCTCGTTTTCCAGCGTATCAATTATGATGCCGCCGGCCAGTTGACTGTTATTCCGGGAGTCATCAAACCTGATGCACAGCGCTCTTTTTTCCTGCATAGCCAGCCGCAGGCTGTCCTGAAATTCGGGTACATCCGCCATGGGTCCAAACAACGGTTCCACCTCACGGGCAAGCGCCAGCCAATCAGAAAGATCGCCGGGATGGGAAAGTTCAACGTTCATGTATCTTCCTTTCAGGCTAAATGGAAGCAGGATTTTACTCCAAAATTCGACCCTGCCGGATTGTAAATTATTTGTAATATAGTTTACAGGTAAATAGTTAACTAGTAAAATAAAAAATCACAGAAAAGATATTAATGGATGAAAAGATGGATGACCACATTGAGCTTGGAAAGTTGTTCTTCAGTATTGGCCGTCTTCAAAAGACCCGGGCTGACCAGTACCTGGATCAAATCGGTCTGTTTCGTGGGCAGGGAATGCTGCTTAAGTTCCTTCACCGTCACGATGGATTGACGCATTCCGAAATCGCCGAAAAACTGGAGATATCGCCGGCGGCTGTCACAAAAGTGATCAAGCGTCTGGAAGAACAGAATTATTTAAAGCGCCAGCCGGATCCTAAAGATGAACGCGTTTCCCGAGTTTTCATTCAACCTGCAGGGAAGAAAGTGGCGGACGATATCCGGAATTTATTCCTCCAATTGGATGACTGCATGTTCCAGGGATTTTCAGATAAGGAATTGGAGTTGCTGCATGTGTTCCTTGTCAGAATGCAATCCAATCTTCAGCAGGATGAGACGTATGCAAAGAATCCAACAATTAATCCGAAACATGGTTTTCACTAATAATTCAGTTAAAAAAGATTTAAAAATTCGGCCTGGCGATTTTACGGCCGTTTCGCGAAAAGAGGAGGCAGATTTTGATTAAAAAGTTATCTGCGTATGTAGGCGAATATAAAAAATATGTATTTATCGTTCCATTCATCGTGCTGGTTGACGTGATGTGCGAGTTGAGTATGCCGCTGCTGATGTCAAAGATTGTGGATACCGGTATTCCAACCAAAGATATCGGGTACATATCCAACATCGGACTGATCATGGTGGCACTGGCGTTGATCGCCATCGCCGGCGGCATCGCCAATATGTGGCTGACATCCACCGGAAGCATGGGTTTTGGCGCCAACCTGCGCAATGCCCTGTTCGATAAACTGCAAAGTTTTTCTTTCAAGAATATTGACCAGTTCAGTACCGCGTCACTGGTGACACGGTTGACCAATGACGTAAACAACCTGCAGCAGACCTTTATGATGTCATTGCGCATTCTGCTTCGCGCCCCCATGATGCTGATCGTCTCATTTATTCTCGCGTACAGTATTAATCCTGAGTTGTCGATCGTTCTGGCGGTGGCCATTCCGGTACTTATTGTGCTGGTAGCCTTCATTATGAAGTTGGCCGTTGGCCGGTTTGGAATGATGCAGGAGAAGATTGACGCGATCAACCGGGTGATTCAGGAAAACCTGATCGGTATCCGGGTGGTTAAATCGTTTGTGCGGTCTGATCATGAAATCCAGAAGTTCCAGGTAGCCAATGACGGTTTTATGAATAGTGCCATCCGGGCGATCACCATAGCCATTCTGGGTATGCCGGTGATGATGTTCGTATTGAATGGCGCCACGTTGGCTGTCATCTGGTTGGGCGGCGGAATGGTGATGCAGGGCACGCTGGGAACCGGCCAGTTGATCAGCTTTATCAGTTACATCATCCAGATCCTGATGAGCGTGATGATGATCTCGATGGTGATGATCATGGGCGCACGGGCGGAAGCCAGCGCCAAACGTGTGGTGGAAGTCCTGGATACCAACGTGGATATTGCCGAAAAACCGGAAGTGGCGGCCGCGGACGAGTCCGTGTCACCGAAAGTAACAAAAGGGAAGGTGGAATTTCGAAATGTTTCCTTTAAGTACAATCTCAACGATCCCGGTGGTGACATTCTTTGCGATATCAACTTCACAGCCAATCCCGGTGAGGTGATCGGTATTGTGGGCAGCACCGGCTCAGGTAAGACCAGCCTGATCAACCTGATACCCCGCCTGTATGACACAACCGGCGGATCGGTTCTGGTCGATGGTGTGGACGTGCGTGATTACAAACTGGAAGATCTGCGTGAAGGTGTTGGCGTTGTGCTCCAGAAAAATATCCTGTTCTCCGGT
>CAYQTY010000252.1:0-2264 GCA_964420535.1 uncultured Leptolinea sp.
CCACAGCTTTGAAGGTATACCCGGGCAGAATGAACAAACCGGTGGAACCCTGATAGGGAGCCACAACCTGACCGTTTATTGCGGCCTGCGCGGCGCTTTCCAGCGTGCGCACGCTGGTGGTCCCCACAGCAATGACGCGCCCGCCGGCGGATTTGGCCGTGTTGATTTGCGCGGCCGTCTCTGGCGTCACCTCGCACCATTCGGTGTGGATCACATGCTCGTCGGCGTTGTCTTCCGTCACCGGGGCGAAGGTATCCAGCCCCACATGAAGGGTGACTTCCGCCAGCCCTACACCCATACTTTTCAGATGTTCCAGTAATTCGGGGGTGAAATGCAGCCCGGCGGTGGGGGCGGCGGCTGAGCCGGGCTGATCGGCATACACCGTCTGGTAACGGTCCGGGTTGTTCAGGCGTTCGTGTATATATGGAGGGAGGGGCATTTCACCATTGTGCTCCAGAAAGCCCTCCACAGGCTCTGCGAAGCGCACCTGGCGGCGTGAACCGCCAAGGTCGGCATCAATGAACACCTTTATTCCATTGGTTAATTGGAGTGTCTTGCCGGGCATTAAGCGTTTTCCTCCAACCAGCGCTTCCCAGGTAAGCACATCCAGCCGTTTGAGCAGCAGCAGTTCCACTTTGCCGCCGGTTTCTTTTTGCGCGTAGATGCGCGCCGGAATGACCCGGGTGCGGTTAACCACCAGAAGGTCGCCGGGGCGCAGGTAATCAGTGATGTTCCAGAAGGTGGTGTGGGTGAGGTCCGGTTTTGACCGGTCCAACACCAGCAGACGGGAGGAGTGGCGGGGCTCTACCGGCGTCTGGGCAATGCGCTCAGGCGGGAGGATGTAATCAAAATCGCTGGTTTTCACGGTCTAAATCAGTCTGGGCTGGTTGTTTTCAGGGAACAGAACGCCGAAGTGCTCGTACGCGGCGCGGGTGGCAACCCGTCCTTGCGGGGTGCGGTCAATAAAACCGAGTTGCAGCAGGTAAGGCTCCACCACGTCCATGATGGTATCGGGTTCTTCGCTGATGGAAGCGGCAATGGTATTCAACCCCACCGGGCCGCCGTTATATTTTTCGATGATGGTCATCATCACCCGCCGGTCAACATCATCCAGACCGAGCAGGTCGACATTCATCAGGTTGAGGGCTTCACCGGCCACTGTGCGGGAGACGTGACCATCAGCCCTGACCTGGGCGAAATCACGCACGCGACGCAACAGACGCAGGGCGACACGCGGTGTTCCGCGCGCACGGCGGGCGACTTCTTCCACGCCGTCTTCATCCACGGTGACCTTCAACTTACCGGCCGCGCGGGTGATGATATCGCGCATGGCAGGCATGTCATAGTAGTCCAGGCGGTACACGGCGCCGAAGCGGGCGCGCAGCGGTGAACTGACCAGCGCCAGACGGGTGGTGGCGCCGATGACGGTGAAGCGCGGCAGTTTCAACCGGATGGAGCGGGCGGATGGTCCCTTGCCGATGATGATATCGAGAGCGTAATCTTCCATCGCCGGGTAGAGTACTTCTTCAATGGCGCGGCCAAGGCGGTGAATCTCGTCAATGAACAACACGTCACCGGCATGCAGGTTGGTGAGGATGGCGGCCAGATCACCGGCGCGCTCCACGGCGGGGCCGGCAGTGATCTTGATGTTGACGCTCATCTCGTTGGCCAGAACATGCGCCAGTGTGGTTTTCCCCAGACCGGGCGGGCCGTAGAAGAGCACATGGTCCAGCGGTTCGCTCCGCCTTCTGGCCGCCGCGATCAGGATCTTCAGGTTTTCTTTCACCTGATTCTGACCGATGAGTTCGTCCAATGTATGCGGGCGCAGGGCCAGGTCGTTGCGGTCGTCAGGGCGTTGTTCGGGTTGAATGATCCGGTCGGGAGTTTCTTCCATGAAGAAAATTATATCAGGCTATAATAAGCCCGAAAGGAAACGCCATGTCCAATATCTACCCCTCTCCCCACCCGCTGGTAGCCCACAAACTTTCCATCCTCCGGGATGTCAACACTGAACCTAAAAAATTCCGTCAACTGGTGCGCGAACTGGGCACCCTGTTGACCTACGAAGCGACCACCGACTTGCAGATGGTACCTGTCGACGTGCAGACGCCCATGGGAACCGCGAAATGCCACGAACTTTCCATGAAGATCGGCCTTGTCCCCGTGCTGCGCGCCGGCCTGGGGTTGGTGGAGGGCGTGTGGGAATTGATCCCCACGGCTGAGGTCTTGCACATCGGCCTGTATCGCGATGAAAAGACGCTGAA
>CAYQTY010000252.1:2274-4617 GCA_964420535.1 uncultured Leptolinea sp.
CTGCCGGTTGAACCCACCGTCTCTGTATGCCTGCTGCTGGACCCGATGCTGGCCACCGGCGGTTCCGCCGTGGCCACGGTAGATATTTTGAAGCGCTGGGGTGTGAAACGCATTAAATATATGGGGCTCATCGCCGCGCCCGAGGGCATCAACGCTCTGCAAAAAGCCCACCCGGATGTGGATATCCACATCGCTGCGGTCGATGAGCGTCTGAATGAAAAAGGCTACATCGTCCCCGGGCTGGGTGACGCGGGTGACCGTCAATTCGGGACGGCATAATTTGTACCAGTCTCCTCTCCCCGAAGGGGAGAGGCCGGATGAGGGGTGATTTTTTGCTTCCATATGATTTTTGTAGATCAATCATCACCCTCAACTGATGTTTCTCTAAAGAGAGAAGTACCAAAAGCCCCTCCCGTATGGGGAAAAGGTTATAACAAAAAAGCGGCTGACCGGATCCGGTCAGCCGCTGCTACTTACACTAAAACTACTTCACCGATTCATTCGCCGCGTTGACAATGGCGATGAAATCAGGTTTCAGGCTGGCGCCGCCCACCAGGCCGCCGTCAATATCGGGCATGGCGAACAGTTCCGCCGCGTTGGCGCCGGTGACAGAGCCGCCGTATAGAATGCGCATGGCATCGGCATTATCTTTACCGAAGATGGCGGTCAGTTCGTCGCGGATGATCTTGCATACGTTCTGCGCGTCCTGTGAGGTGGCAGCTCGGCCGGTGCCAATGGCCCACACGGGTTCGTAGGCAATGACCACTTTGGCCGGGTCGGCAATCTCGACGCCTGTCAAACCGCCGCGAAGCTGGCGGGTGACAACTTCTTTGGTCTTGCCGGCTTCGTTCTCAGAGAGGGTTTCACCCACGCACACGATGGGTAACAACTGGGCAGCCTGCGCGGCTTTGACCTTCTTGTTGACGGTCTCGTCAGTTTCACCGAAATACTGGCGGCGCTCTGAGTGGCCGATGATCACGAAGTCACAGAATTCTTTGACCATGCTGGCGGAAATCTCGCCGGTATACGCGCCGGACGCTTCCCAGTGTAAATTCTGGGCGCCCAGACCGATGTTGGTATCTTTAACCAGTTCGTACACAGAGGAAAGACAGGTGAAAGTGGGGCAGAGGACCCGTTCCACTTTGACAGCCGCTTTCAAACCGGGCAGCAGCTCGGTGACCAGGGCTTTGGCCTGTTCAGCGGTTTTATTCATTTTCCAGTTGCCTGCAACCATGGGAGTGCGCATGTTTTACCTCGTTCAAGATTTTAGATTCCGCCAGAGGCGGGTTAAGTTATGTTTTCCCCGGCGAAATTATAGCGCAATTGAAGGTTGACGGGGGAGGATTGACCCGTTATGATGAAAGCGTCCGGCTGGCCGGGTGATCGCGTCATCACCTTGAGTGGTGCCGAGGAAAGTCCGCGCTGTACAGGGCAGAATGGCGGGTAACCCCCGCCGCGGGTGACCGTGGGATAGGGCCACAGAAACATACCGCTCTCGTAAGGGAGCAAGGGTGAAACGGTGGTGTAAGAGACCACCGGCGGCACAGCAATGTGCCGGCCAGGCAACCCCCATTCGCAGCAAGGTCAAGCAGGGATGAAGCGCTCTTCGGAGCGCGGGGAGCGGCCCGCTCCCCCGTTTCGGCGATAATCCCGGGTAGACTGCTTGAGCGGCATGGTAACATGCCGTCGAGAGAGATGATCATCCAGGAGGAGTAAGTCTGCGAAGATACCGCTCCTCCGGACAGAACGCGGCTTACAGGCTGGCCAGACACGAAAAAACGCCCTTCGATTGAAAGGCGTTTTTTGTATTTTCTGTGTTTTTTCCGTTTTTAGCATCGGAAACGGAGGGTAATGGGGGTTATTCCCCGCTAAATTCCACTCCGGCGCGTTTGCTCGCTGCTTTGACCAGCGCGTAGAACAGCGGGTGCGGCCGGTTAGGGCGGCTGAGGAATTCAGGGTGGAACTGCGTACCCACCATGAAGGGATGGTCCTTGATCTCCACAATTTCTACCAGGCGGCCGTCGGGTGACAGGCCGGAGAGGCGCATACCAGCTTCTTCCATCTGTGTTCGGTACTCGTTATTAAACTCAAAGCGGTGGCGGTGACGTTCATCCACGCGGTCAACGCCATAGGCTTCACGAGCCAGCGAGCCTTCCTTCAGATCGCAGGGGTACAGGCCGAGGCGCATGGTACCGCCCTTGTCGGTAATGGACGTCTGTTCCGGCATCAGGTCAATAACCGGGTCCGGTGTGGCGCGGTCAAACTCGGTGGAGTTGGCTTCTTCTTTGTGCAAAACATTGCGTGCCATTTCGACCACGATCACCTGCATACCCAGACACAGGC
>CAYQTY010000252.1:4627-5402 GCA_964420535.1 uncultured Leptolinea sp.
TGCCTGGATCTTGCCTTCGATGCCGCGGCTGCCAAATCCGCCGGGGACCACGATGCCATCGGCTTCCCGGAGCACATCCCATCCCTTGCCTTTTTCCAGTTCGGCGGAATGTACCCATTTCAGGTCGATTTCCACGCCAAGGTGCAGGCCGGCGTGTTTGATGGATTCGCGGACCGACAGATACGCGTCGTGCAATTCCACATATTTGCCCACCAGCGCGATCTTGACCACTGGTTTGTCTTTGTTCACCTGGCTGACCAGGTATTCCCATTCGTGCCAGTCCGGTTTTACCCGGGCTTCCAGGCCAAGACGCTGCAGAACATACTCGCCGATGTTGCCCTTTTCCAGCAACAGGGGAATTTCATATAGGACCGGCGTTGTGACCATGGGGAAGACAGCTTTCTTCTCCACATCGCAGAACTGGGCGATCTTTTCACACAGGTCCTCTTCTACAGGAAAGTCAGAACGTGCCACGATGACATCTGGTGAGATACCCAGTGAGCGTAATTCACGCACGGAGTGCTGGGTGGGTTTGGTTTTCAATTCACCGGTGGCGCCGATGTACGGCAGCCAGGTGACATGGATATACATGGTATTTTCGCGGCCAACATCACTGCGCAACTGGCGGATGGCTTCGAGGAACGGTTGGCTTTCAATATCGCCCACCGTGCCGCCCACTTCTACCAGCACAAAATCGGCTTTGGTGGTTTGCGCCACCTGGTGGATGCGGCGTTTGATCTCATTGGTGATGTGCGGAATGGCCTGAATGGTGCCG
>CAYQTY010000253.1:0-2210 GCA_964420535.1 uncultured Leptolinea sp.
TTCAAAGCATGAAACAGGAAGCAATGTATTCGCGACAAACTCAACAAGTAGAAGACGATCAATTGCTTAATGAAATATCAAAAAGGACGGGTGTTGAACCAAACTGGCTAGCATTGAGGGAGTATATATTCTGCAAATCTCTACGCAGAGGCATGACGCGAGAAGAAGTGAAAACAGCATTATCAAGTATTGATGAAATAGACTTCGGCGACTCGCAGGGATATTTCAAAAATCACCGATTAAAAACAAAAATTGGCCCAGTATTTGTGTTTTTTGATGAGCCAGAACCTTATGGAAGATTAGTACATTGGCGTAGATCATATGAGTCAAATTTAGGACAACCCCTTGCTTCGTGTGAATTTGATCAATAACCGATATGGCTGGAATAGCATCTAGGAAAGTGTAAATGATTGACATAGCTGGCGAAAAGCGAACACAGAATTAAGATAAACTCAATAGAACAATTATGAGATGGGTGGTAATGCGATGAAAAGACGTGTGTCGGGTCGAATAATGTCATGGTGGAACTATAGATAATGCACCATAGAAGGAATAGACTATATAGAGCTTTATTATGTATATTAACTATTTTGGTTATTTGTGTGTGTTTACTTCTTGATTCAAAAATAGTTTTTACTGAGGAAAGAAATACACTGCAATTTTTTGAAATTAATCCAAATGCTTTACCTGATACCATAAGCTATACGGATGGCGGAAGTAGGAAAACGAATTCAGTAGTTTGGAAAATCGACAACCTTACTGGGTTGAATATATTCCCTAAACCTATTCATTTTTCTTCTAAGCCTGAGCAATCAACAAAAGGTTGGTTTATTAGTGGAAAGGGCAATAATTATTACACAAAGATTTATGTAGACCTGATTAAATATCCTGATTCGTTTCAACCGGATTTCTTTTATTGGTACTTGGAGCCGAGACGTTTTTATTCATCATCAGTATGTTGGAATCCAAATTATCAATATGAAAACTACATCCCCAAAAACTGGAAAGCGAAAAATAAAATTGCACAAAAAGAGAATGTATATTGCTGTAATGGGAACGAATTATTTTGTGATTCATGGAATTACCAAGAAAAAATTGACCAATATTATTTAAATATCCATTTTGGCGGTTATGAATCTGACATATCTTCATTTACTGCGATAATCGATGCAATAAATAATCAATTATTCCTTAAAAATAAATACTTAATAAACAGATAGAGATTAAGTAAGGTGTGCTCGCTTTTGATCCCCATGCAGCAAGTTAGAATTATTTACTAGGCTGGTGAAAAGCAATCACTGATCTCGATTTAGGTTAAACTCAATATGACAAATATGAAATGGGTGGAAATGTGATGAGTAGACGTGTGTCGGGGCAAATAATGTCATGGTGGGATCGAAAGCGATCCCACCCTACAAAACCTGGCGAAAAGCAATAACCGATTTTGAATTAAGATAATCTCAATAAATGGAAATGGGTGGAAACATGACGGATAGACGTGGTTTTGGGCAAATTATAGTTTGGGAAAGTTGGAGAAAACTATGTTTCCAAAATTAGTAGAAATTATTTTTTGGAAACACATGGCTTATATCCCTTCAAAGATATTTTACAAATGTGGAATATGTTCAAGTACAGATCCAATTTACATTGTTAATCCGACAGTATCCGAAATATCCCCAGCTGTGAAAATTGTCCTGAACAAAAATCTGCCTATACAACCAAATCCCACTGTGGAAGAAGCAAAGAAAATAAACCGATTCCTAATTGAAAAACTCAAAGCTAAAAGTTGGAGACAATTTTATTCGGAAGCTGTCTCATATTTGATCGAAATATCAAATCATGGGATTTTATTAATGAAACCTGATATTGATTCACGGAAGGGTTGGAACTACAGTGAAGAAGGTTATGTTCGGTATCTTCATGACACAAATTTAGACATTATCTGTCAAGAAATTCTTGATGATAACAGGAATAGATTCTAGGCAAGGTTGATCTATTTACTCGACTTTCGAAAAGCAATCACCGATATCGAATTAAGATAGACTCAATATTGTGGGTGGAAATATGTTGGATGGATGTGGTTTTGGACAAATAATGTCGTGGTGGGATAACCCCTGAAATACACAGGGGCAGGCACGCGATCCCACCCTACACAAACTTAAAACCCGGGACGGGTGGAGCTTTTTTCTTTTAGCTCCGACCCGTCCCAT
>CAYQTY010000253.1:2220-5401 GCA_964420535.1 uncultured Leptolinea sp.
ATGAATAGACGTGCACCGGGACGAATATCGTCATGGTGGGATCACCCCTGAAATACACAGGGGCAGGTAAGCGATCCCACCCTACCAAAGCCAGCTTCGATCCCTCCCACGCATTTAAAACCCGGGACGGGTGGAGCTTTTTTCTTTTAGCTCCGACCCGTCCCATAAGAAGAAAAGATGAAATTGACGTTAGCGGCAGGAACCCCCTGCCGGCGGGTAAAACTTGAGCGATTATACCTGAAGAGTGTTGCCGGCGATCAAATCACGGTACCATTCGCCCGATAACTTGGTGACGCGCTGCTGCGTGTCAAAATCCACGCGCACCAAGCCGAAGCGGCCTGAGAAGCCGGAGCTCCACTCGAAGTTGTCAAACAGCGACCACAGGTAGTACCCCTGCATGTTGGCCCCGTCTTGAATAGAGCGGGCGACTTCCAGCAAATGGGCACGCAGGTAGTGGATGCGGTCGTAGTCACGCACATAACTGTTCGCGTCCGCCTGGTCGGGAACCGCCGTGCCGTTCTCGGTGATGTACATCTTGGGGTTGTTGTAACGCTGCTTGAAACCCATGATCACGTTGTACAGGCCTTCGGGCTTGATGTTCCAGTTCATGTCAGTCTTCCCCCAGAACGGACGCGCGTCCTGCTCCACATTGGCTTTGAGGATGCCGCCGTCTTTGCTGAAGGAGACAACCTGCGAGAAGTAGTAGTTCAATCCCATGAAATCGATGGGCGTGTGGATGATCTCCATATCGCCATCATGGATCACGGGGCGGTTGGGGCCAAGCCATTCCATTAATTCAGCCGGATACTGGCCGAGGTAAATGGGGTCTGAGAAGATGTCAAAATTAGCCTGCTTGAAGCGCAGCGCGGCCTGTTTGTCTTCTTCTTTATCAGAAGCCGGGCGCACGTCACTCACACTCAACGCGATGCCGATCTCCCCTTTGTAGCCGCCCTGGCGGAACAACTGGACGGCTTTGCCGTGACTGAGCAGCAGATGGTGCGCCGTTTGCATGGCGCGCGGGTAACTGGATTCGCCCGGCGCGAAGATGCCGTTCGCGTACCCCAGGTGTGAGGTGACGCCCGGTTCATTGTGCGTGGCCCACATACTTACCCGATCGCCCAGTTTATCGAAGAGGATGCGGGCGTAGTCAACGAAGCGGTCTACTATATCGCGGGTAGGCCAGCCGCCGGCATCCTGAAGCGCCTGGGGAATGTCCCAGTGTTCCAGGGTGCAGTTGGGGGTGATACCGGCCGCCAGCAGTTCATCAACAAGGCGGCTGTAGAAATCCAGCCCCTTCGCGTTGGCGGGTCCGCTGCCGTTGGGCTGAATGCGCGGCCATGAGACGGAGAAGCGGTAGCTTTTCAGTCCCAGGTCTTTCATCAGGCGCACATCCTGGGCCATGCGGTGATAATGGTCGCAGGCTATGTCACCGGTATCATTGTTGTGTACGCGGGACGGCAGGTGGGCGTACCGGTCCCACACGCTTTCGCCCTTGCCGTCTTCATTCCAGGCGCCTTCGATCTGGTAAGAAGACGTGGCTGCGCCCCAGACAAACCCCTCGGGAAATTTAACGAATGGCATGAAAATCCTCCACGTAATGCATAAATATTACCGGGCTGCCCCGATGTGTCAGATACAACCCGGGAAAAGCGTTATTTCATCTCACGAACCTGCCGGAGCATCCCTTCCACCATTTCTTCCGGGGGCATGGTGAGGTATCGCTGGTTGAACAGCAGAACGGAAACCAGGGGCATGTCATAGAACATTTCCATCGTATCCATGCCAATGCCATCTTTATCCTGGTCATCCCCAAAAGATTGGCGGCTCATTTCAACGATTTTTTTGATCAGCGGGGTGATAACCGTGTTGCCGCGTTTATCTGTCACCCACTCGCGGATGGTGGATTCCATATCCAGCACGCAGGGCAGATCGAGTGTGGATTCGAGCTTGACCGTCACCTTCTGGCGGATATCCTCGGCGGAGGCAGCGATGAGGATGTCAAATTCACCGGTTTCGGTGATCCACTGTTTGTATTCCACGTTGTAGAAGGCAAAGGAGCGGAAATCCAGTTTAACGGAAACCGTTTTAGTCTCGCCGGGTTCCAGGAAAACCTTGGCAAAGCCCTTTAGTTCCTTTTCGGGGCGAACCAGGCTGGATTCGCGGTCATGCACATACACCTGCACGACCTCGGCGCCGGCCAGTTTGCCGGTGTTGGTCACGTCAACAGTCACGGTGACGCCGTCAACATCTTTGAATGCAGAAGAACTCACTTTGGGGTTGGAGTATTCAAAGGTGGTGTAACTCAGGCCGTGCCCGAAGGGGAACAGCACGGGGACGTTTTTGGCGTCATAGTAGCGGTAGCCGATGAACAGGCCTTCACCGTAATGTACCGTGCCGGTTTCACCGGGCCAGTTGATATAGGCCGGGGTATCTTCCAGCTTCATCGGGAAGGTCTCTGCCAGTTTGCCGCTGGGATTTACCCTGCCGAACAGAATATCGGCGATGGCGATGCCGCCAGCCTGGCCCATCATCCAGCCTTCGATCACAGCAGAGACCCCGTCGATCCAGTCACCCATCACCACGGGAGCTCCATTGTTGATGACCACCACGGTCTTCGGTTGCACTTTGGAGACGGCTTTGATCAACGCCACCTGCTGTTCTGTCAGATCCATATCTGTTCGGTCGTAGCCTTCGGATTCTTTGTAAGAGGGCAGGGCGATGAATAGCACCGCCACGTCAGCCGTGCGGGCCACGGAGACGGCTTCATCGATCATACCCTGCTGGAAGGTGTCGTCCATAGGGTAGCCCGGCGCGTAGATTAACTCGGCATCACCCGCCTGGTTCTTGATCTCGTTGAAGGGTACGGCCACCCTGGTCGGGTTGATGTGTGAGCTGCCGCCCCCCTGGAAATGGGCGTTTTCGGCGGAGTGGCCAATGACGGCAATATGTTCGTGGGCTTTCAAAGGCAGCAGGCCGTCATTTTTGAGCAGAACCACGCCCTCACCGGCGATCTTGTGTGCCAGTTCGTGGTGCGCCCTGGCGTCAAACGTTCCGGTCTTGAGAGTTTTCTTCGCCCGGAAGGTGATGTTCAATATGCGGCGCACGGATTCATTTAGCACAGCTTCATCCAGATCGCCATTGCGCACGGTCCATCCCCACGCGCGTGGGGAATACCGGACGT
>CAYQTY010000254.1:0-5358 GCA_964420535.1 uncultured Leptolinea sp.
ACTAGATAAAGTAGTTTATTTTTTGATTTTCCCTGATTTCAGATGGACGCGATGCATTTCAACCAGTCTTAATCTTGATGTCGGAAACGGGTAAAACACGGGGAAATAATCGCATATTCTAGAAATAGATACGTAATATAAAACTGTTACTACTTGACCATCCGGAAAATATGTCATTTTTTCCACAATAATCCATGTCCCAATCCTTCAGGTTTGATTCATGGTCATTCTAATGTCAAAATCACATTGGAATGAAACCATTAATAGTGATTCTTATTTGTGGATCAAATAGAATTGCACCAAGTATACCCGAAACTTCTTGCCAAAGAAGTTGGGCTATGCTAAAATAATGTTGCTTTTAGCTATTTTGTCGTCCTTGAAAAGTGGGCTTCCTCCCACTTTTCTGTTTGTAACGGGTTTAACTCGGAGTCTGCGAAGAAATGAAAAACGAATTCACACTGGCTTTCAATGAAGTTCTAGAAGAAAAACAATTACCCAAGGAAGTCATCCTGCAAGCTCTTGAATCGGCGATGGTTTCCGCGTACCGGCGGGCTGTAAATGCATCAAATGCCCAGCTGGTTGAAGCGCGTATCGATCCAGATACCGGTCAGGTGACCATCTTCGCGGAAAAAGAAGTTGTCGAAGAATCACAGGATGAGAGAACCGAAGTTAACCTGGAGATTGCGCAACAAGTCAATCCTACGGCAGAACTCGGCAGCATGGTGCTGGTTGAATCAACGCCCAAGGATTTCGGCCGCGTTGCTGCACAAACAGCTCGCCAGGTTATTCAACAAAGAATACGCGACGCCGAACGCCAGTCACAACTGGGCTTTTATGAAAAACAACTGGGCGAAATTGTCTCCGGTGTTGTTCAGGCAGTCGGAGCTCAAGGTTTGACCATCGGTTTGGAAATGAAAGCCGAAGGTACAATGCCGCGCAAAGAAATGATCGGCGGCGAACGGTTTCGTATCCACGACCGTGTTCGTGCATTGATTTCAGAAGTAAAAGATTCTCAACGCGGACCGCAGATCATTCTTTCCAGAACCCATCGGAACTTCCTCCGCCGCTTGTTGGAAAACGAAGTCCCGGAAATTTTCCATGGTGTCGTCGAAATCCGCTCCATCGCCCGTGAGCCTGGTCAACGCGCCAAAGTGGCTGTTTCTGCCGCTCAGGCCGGAATTGACCCCGTAGGTGCCTGTGTGGGTATTCGTGGAGTTCGTATTCAAGCCATTGTCCGTGAGCTTCATGACGAAAAGATTGATGTCATCGAGTGGAGCAATGACCCGGCAGTGTATATTGCGAAAGCAATTTCCCCTGCCCGTGTCAGCGGAGTTTACCTCAATGAAATGTCAGAAAATGGCAAAACCGCTACAGTAGTTGTTCCTGAAGATCAACTGAGTCTCGCCATTGGCCGAGACGGCCAGAACGCCCGCCTCGCTGCAAAATTGACCGGTTGGCGTATTGACATCAAAAGCCTGCCTGAAGCTGCCAGTGATGCCCTCAACAGACTGGGCACGGATGATACCTATAAATCAATGGTAGAAGCCGAACATGACATGATCCCCATGATCGAAGCCATGCTTGCCAAAAAAGCTGATGGCCGCCCGCTTCCCCCGGAAGATTACGACGTTATGACCAAGTTCGTTGATCGTGTCGAACGTCGTGCTGTTAAACGTCTACAGCCTGTAATTCCGGTTGAAGACACCAAAGTCAAAGAAGTTCTTCAGGATATTCCTGGAGAAAAATTAGAAGTTGACATTCTGGATTCTGGTTTGCCGGAGCATGTAACCTATTTACTGCAGGAAGCCAGTATTTTAACAGTTCGCGATCTTGCGTATACATTCCGTACTTCACCGGATTCAATTCTGAAACTTCAGGGTATCGGCCCGCGTGCCATGCAGGAAATTCAGAACTTGATGAACAGTCTTTCCGCTTCTACTGCTGAAAAAGAGGTAGAAGCTGTGGAGCCTGAAGCAACCGCGGAAGTTATCACTGAAACTGTCAAATCAATAACCGAAGCACCAGTAGAAGAAACAACCATCGGTGTCCAGGAACAGACAGAACCTGAAGAAGAAGTCTCTTTTGACCAACTCTTCGCGATGAAATCCGAAACATTCACTGCTCCGGAAGCGTCAACGGAAGAAGAGGAAGAGATCGATGATGTTACCAAAAAATCTTCCAAGAAGAAAAAACCGAAACATGTTGAAGTTACATATGATCCCGATCGCGATATGACAACAGTAGTTAAGAAACACAAACGCGGCGGCGGTTGGGAATGGGAAGAATAGAAGTAGATAGAAAAGGAAAGGTGGCTAAAAAACAAGGTTTGCGTGTCAAACACATCCCCCAGCGAACGTGCGTTGGTTGCCGCCAGATCATGGAAAAGAAAAGATTGATCAGGCTGGTACGCACCGACCAGGGTTTGTTGGTTGACCTGAGTGGTAAGATGGCCGGTCGTGGAGCTTATCTTCACGAGAACAGGCCGTGTTGGGAGAAAGCATTAAAAATTGAATTGACCGAGAAGGATCGTGATGTTTTACGGTCATTCCTCTCTCAGCTTCCTGATGATACTGTTTCCGAAAATTCATCTACAGAAGTGACAGATAGAATGTAACTCCTTCTGAATATCCATCATTCTCGCGTCGTTTCATAACTATATTAAAGATCGGGCCCTGATTTCCATCAGCGGGGGGTAGGAAAGACAGGCTCGCGAATAACTGGAGGTGCAGTATGAGCGAGAATGGGCAAAAGACTATTGAACTGGCTGGAAACGTCACCGTTAGAGATCTGGCAACAGCTACATCAACCAGCCCAATTCAGGTCATCAAAATATTAATGTCCAACGGCGTAATGGCCAATATCAACCAACTGGTTGACTTTGACACGGCCGCTATTGTGGCTTCTGAGCTTGGTTTCGAAGCTACCCTTGAAGTTGAACAGGAAGAAAAAGAAGACGAAACCGGAGAAATTCCTTTTTGGCGGCAGATTATTGCCAACGAAAATCCCGCGAAACTAGTCAATCGCCCTCCGGTAGTTACAATTTTAGGACATGTTGATCATGGTAAGACCACCCTCCTCGATGCTATCCGCCATAGTGAAGTAGCCGCGGGGGAAGCTGGTGGTATTACACAACATATCGGCGCATATCAGGTGGAGCACCAGGGGAAGCTGATCACATTCCTCGATACTCCCGGTCACGCGGCTTTCACAGCCATGCGAGCCCGCGGTGCCCAGGGCGCTGACATTGTTATTCTGGTTGTGGCCGCGAATGACGGCATAATGCCACAAACCCGCGAAGCAATTGCTCATGCCCGCGCGGCACGGGTTCCCATTATTGTTGCGTTAAATAAAATTGACAGGCCTGACGCCAATCCTGATTTTGTCAAAAAACAACTCGCTGACCTTGGGCTGGTACCGGATGAATGGGATGGAAACACCATGGTTGTTCCGGTCTCTGCCAAGCAGAAGACTGGTATCGAAGATCTTTTGGAGGCCATTCTTCTAGTTTCTGAAAGCATGGACATCAAAGCCAATCCTGCAAGCAATAAAATAATCGGTACCATTATCGAAGCCGAGCTTGATCATGGAAAAGGCGTAATGGCCACTCTTCTCGTTCAGAACGGTTCGCTTGAAGTTGGGCATATTGTTATGGCGGGTAAAGCAGTTGGGAAACTTCGCGCCATGTTTGATTTTCACGGTAAGAAAATTCGCAAAGCAGGTCCGTCAACGCCTGTTCAGATCATGGGGCTTTCCGATGTTCCTGAGGCGGGTGAATTATTCCAGGTTTATGATAGTGAAAAAGAAGCCCGGGCCATCGCGGAAGAACGTAAAGCCGCGCTTCAACAAAAGACGATCAATGCGCCCAAAGCTTCATTGGAGTCCCTGTTTAATAGAATTCAAGCTGGTGAGACCAAGGAATTACGGTTGATTGTTAAAGCGGATGTTCAGGGTTCCCTTGAACCCATTACTACCGCATTAACAGAAATCGAAAAAGGTGACGTTAACATTAACGTCTTGTATTCTGAAACCGGTGATATCGGTGAAAATGACGTCAACCTTGCTTCAGCATCCAAAGCTATCATTCTCGGTTTTAATGTTCAGGCTGATGCCGGTGCCAGACGTTTAGCTGAAGCGGAAGGTGTCTCCATCCGTCTATATCAGATCATCTATCGTCTGACAGAAGATGTTGAGAAAGCCCTGAAAGGCATGCTCGAACCGGAATTTAAAGAGATTCCGATCGGTAAAGCCGAAGTAATGGCAGTCTTCAAGATTACTAAACTGGGAAATATCGCCGGTTGCCGTGTCACACAGAATGAGATTCGTCGTAATGGAAAAATTCGCGTTATGCGCGGTGGAGAAAAAGTTTTTGAAGGCGAAATCTCCTCACTTAAACATGAAAAGGACGATGTGAAAGAAGTCCGCCAGGGCTTTGATTGCGGTATTTCGTTAAAGAATTTCGAAACCTTTGAAAAAGGCGATGTTCTTGAATGTTTCACCCTGGAACGTTCAAGCTGAGCGATTTTCAGGTAGAAAGAGTAAATTATGCCATCAAGTTTGCGACTCCAACGGATAGGTGATCGGATCCGGCAAGAGTTATCAGAAATGGTTATCAAAGAAATCTCAGATCCTCGTCTGGATGGAATATTCATCACTGATGTAAAGGTTGACCGGGAGCTTGCGTACGCTGACATTTTCGTTTCAGCATTGGAAGGGGTTTCCCGTTCCAAAGAGGTTATTCAAGGACTTGACCATGCATCCGGTTTTTTGAGAAAATCACTATCAGACCGGATCGAACTTCGAGTATTCCCCCGCCTCCGGTTTCATTGGGATCCGACTCCTGAAAAGGCGGAACACATTGAAAGTCTGCTTGCTTCATTACGAAATGAAGGAAAAAAAGAAGAAGAGAATGGGAAACCAGATTGACAATGAAATCCGTTCCGCCTTTTCAAAGGCGAAACGGATTGTTGTTACATCACACATCCGTCCGGATCAAGACGCGGTAGGCTCATTACTGGCGCTCGGCAATGCACTTGAGGCAGCCGGTAAAGATGTCCAAATGGTCCTTACGGATAATATATCTGTGTCGATGCGCTTCCTGCAGGGAGCTGACAAAGTTAAACGCCAGGCAGAGCAACCCTTTGACCTGTTTGTTTCGCTGGATTGTTCGGATACCAAGCGTCTCGGTGACGCTCTCCCGGCTGATGTAATGGTTGATATTAATATTGACCATCACCTTTCAAATTTAAACTTTGGCCGCATCAACCTTGTTGAACCTGAAAATGTAGCTACCAGCGCGGTTATCGCAGCCCATTTGCAGGAATGGGGTCTTGTAATAGATAAACCTGTTGCCGAAGCATT
>CAYQTY010000255.1:0-5354 GCA_964420535.1 uncultured Leptolinea sp.
GCCTGGTTCGTTGATATTCATGGCAACCAGATGGGCTTCTTCGGGCAGACTGCGGTCCAGCTGAACGCACCGTTCGAAGAGGTCGCGCGTGGTGCGCATCAACGCGTCAACACGCCGGGTGACCCGGATAGATTCTTCGATAATCCGAGCCCGAACACGCGGGAAAGGCCCATCTTCCAAAACTTCGATGATCTCTACGCGCCGCCGTCCCTGTACCAGGGCGGAACTGTTGCCGTCCGCCACAGAGAGTAACCGGCCGACCACCATTTCGATGCCGATCCCCAGGTATTTTCCTGATTCAGGGAAATCCAGTTCCCATTCCCGTTTCATCAAACCGATGACCGGCTCAACATTTTCCTGGGCTTCTTCGATAGCCAGCAAATTGGGACCGGCGGTGAGAAAAACCGGCAGGGTCAGACGGGGAAAGATCACCAGATCGGTTAAAACGACACCCGGTAATTCAATGATGCCCTGATCATCGCTGACCGCGTTGGGGATGCGGTACAGCTCTTCCGTCCGCTGATGCATCGCGGCGTTATATTCGTCGTTTCCGTTTCCGTTACCGGTATTCCAGTCGTCCATATTTTCTCTCTACTACTGAATTATGACTCATTTGCCCTAAGCCGGTCAAACCAGGCAGAACGCACAGCCGCCGCCACGAACAGGCTCCCGGCTGCCAGAATGACTCCATCCGGTTCACCGGGATTCAGGCAGAATTCGAGTGCAATCTCGATGGTATCGGTGGTAATGACCGGGCAGCCATACTGGCCTGCCGATTTTATCAGACTATCCATATCCGCAGCACGCGGATGCGTGGAACGGGTCAGAACCACCCGCGAACAAACCGGCATTAACTCGGCAAACATACCCGAAATATCTTTATCTTCAGACGCACCGAAAATTAATGTGACCGGTTTTTCAGGGAAATAATCTTCTATTGCCTGGCGCAATTTGTGGGCTGAATCACGGTTGTGGGCAGAATCAACCACAATGAACGGCTTGCGTGAAATAACCTCAAAACGGCACGGCCAAATAACCTTCGCCAGCCCGTCTTGAATGGCAGAATCACTGATCTCATACCCGAGTTGACGTAATTTCATCACAGCGGTGATGGCTGTCGCGGCATTATCCACCTGGTGACGCCCCAGCAGCGGGGTATAGAAATCGACCCCTTTATCAAATTCAACCGGAAACAGGCGTCCAATACCATCCGGTTCACCCGGTTTGGATTTAGGGGTTTTCACCACGAACCATTGTCCGTTGATCGAATGTTTGGTAATCCGGGTACCCACATCGCGATTGACTACCGTCAGCTCACAGCCCAATTCGGCTGCTCTGGATTCCAGAACACCCAGCGCGTTGGGTAATTGCGGTGAGCTGACCACCGGTTTCGCGGGTTTAATGATCCCGGCTTTTTCGGCGGCAATCTGTTCCAGAGTGTCACCGAGTACTTTCATGTGATCCATGGATAGGGATGTAATGACCGAGAGCTCAGGGTCGACGATATTTGTCGAATCCAACCGTCCGCCCAGCCCTACTTCCACCACCGCCACATCCACATGCTGGCGATGAAAAGCCTCAAAAGCCAGCGCAGTGGTGATCTCGAATGTGGTCAATTTGCCGATCTTCTCAACCACCGGCTTGATCTCGTCCACCAGTTTGATCAGAGCCGCGTGCGGCATCGGCTGCCCGTTCACCTGGATACGTTCGGCAAAGTCATCCAGGTGCGGAGAAATGTAGAATCCGGTACGGTAATCCGCGGCCATCAGCATGGAGGCGATCATGGCAGCCGTGGATCCTTTTCCTTTGGTCCCCGCCACATGAATCACAGGAAATGAATTCTGTGGATTTCCCAGTGCTTCCATCAACGCGCGCATCCGGTCAAGGTTGAACTTTTCCGGTGAGTATTGCAGGTTTCGCGTCAGACTGTAATCGACAAACGAGTAAAGATAATCCAGGGCTTCCTGGTACTTCGGTTCAATAGTTATCATGTGTTCCTTCGATTCTGTCACAGGATTGTAACCATCCGCGGATGATTATGCAAGCCGTTAGCTGGTTGTTTGACTTGCCCTTCCAAATCCTTACAATGGAATCTGACCTATATGGCTGCCGGTATCCTCACTCTGCACATCTCCATCCCTGATTGCCATTCGCTGAAACAGAAACGCGTCCGTCTTCAGCCGGTATTGGCGCGCCTGCACCGTGAATTCAACATTGCCGCGGCCGAAATCGGCCTGCAAGACCGCCATGGCGAAGCGGTACTTCAATGCGCGGCACTCAGCACCAGTGGCGGAGAAGTTCAGGCTTTTCTGCAAAAAGTGGTGGATTTTTACAGTAATACCTGGCCGGATATGGAAATTCAACAATACCGAATTGAATGTATATAAGGAGTAATTATGGACCTTGGGTTGAAAAATAAAGTCGCCCTTGTGACGGGCGCCAGCCGTGGACTGGGATACGCCACCGCCCATCAGCTTTTGCTGGAGGGCGCGCGGGTAGTGATCAACAGCCGGAGCATGGAAAAACTGGAGAAAGCGGCGGATAAACTGAAAAAGGAAACCGGCGGTGAGGTTTTCATGCTGGATGGCGATATGGCCGACCCGGCAGTACCGGAAACCCTGGTGACGAAAACCGTTGAGAAGTTCGGCGGGCTGGATCTGCTATTAACCAATGCCGGAGGTCCCCCATCAGGCGGGTTTGAAACCTTCGACGATGCCGCCTGGGAGAAAGCCTTCCATCTGGTCTTCCTCTCCCATGTGCGGCTGATCCGTGCCGCCCTACCCACCCTGCGCAAATCAGACGCGGCTTCGGTATTGACGGTCACCTCAATTTCCACCAAGCAGCCCATCACCAATTTGATCCTGTCCAATTCTCTGCGGTTGGGCACAGTGGGACTGACGAAGAGCCTCGCGCTGGAATTGGGTCATGAGCGTATCCGCTTCAATTCCATCCTTCCCGGCTGGACAGTCACAGAGCGGGTGACGGATCTGCTGGGCACGCGGGCGCAGGTCAACCATACGACAATAGAAGAAGAAGAACGCAAGCAGGCAGCCGAATCACCACTGGGGCGCATGGCTACCCCGGAAGAATTCGCGAAAGCCGCCGTGTTCCTGCTATCTCCGGCCGCGTCATACCTCACCGGTGTGATGCTCCCCGTTGACGGAGGCATGTATAAAGCGACATTGTAAACCGGAAACTTTTTGTTTGGTGTATGGGTGGACACATAGAGCAGGCCATCCAGTGCAAGCCGTGTCCACCCATGCAATGTTTGGAATGTTACCTGTGGATGAGAACATTCCCTGACCGTGTCTGGGGCGAATGTATTTTTCCAGTATCCACCCAAATACGGGTTGGAAGAATACCCATGGATGTGAATGTTTCTCAACCGTGTCAGGGGCGCATTCAATGCGCCTCTACGGGTCAAAATTGTGGATAAAATCGGGTAAAATCACTCCTGTTTATTACAGATTCCCAGGAGATTACCGGTGATCTCATCTACCGAGATATCCACCCGATTGCAACGGGTGCTTTTGAAAGTGCAAAAGCCCGGCCGTTATGTGGGCGGTGAATACAACCAGGTGCAAAAAGACTGGAACGCGGTCAAAACAAAGGTCGCGCTGGTCTTCCCCGAGATCTATGATATCGGGCTGCCCAACCTGGGCATTTCCATTCTGTATGACGCAATCAACCGGCGTGATGATGCGCTCGCCGAACGTGTGTACCTGCCATGGAAAGACATGGAAGACGAAATGCGCGCGGCGGAGATCCCGCTGTACGCGCTGGAAAGCAAGAACCCCCTTACCGCCTTCGACATCCTCGGGGTTTCTGTTCCCTATGAAACCCTGTATACCAACGTGCTCAATGCCTTTGATCTGGCTGGCATCCCTTTCCTGGCGGCAGAACGTGACGAAAACTGGCCGCTGATCATTGCCGGCGGCCATACCACCTTTAACCCTGAACCTCTGGCACCTTTCATGGATGCCTTCTTCCTGGGTGACGGTGAAGCCGTGATGGACGACCTGCTAACCATCTGGCTGGACTGGAAAGCATCCGGCGGTACCAAACTTCAGCTTCGCGAACGCCTGGCCGGGGTGGAAGGCATGTACATTCCGTCATTTTATGATGTGGAGTACGACGCTGATGGCCACGTCACCCGGCTGGAACCCAACAATCCGCACGCGCCTGAGAACGTGCTCAAACGCTTTGCCGTGCCGCTGCCCCCGCCGGTGACCAATTTCCTGGTACCTAATATTGACACCGTCCACAACCGCGTAGCCGTCGAGATTATGCGCGGCTGCAGCCGCGGCTGCCGTTTCTGCCAGGCCGGGCATATCCTGCGGCCGGTGCGCGAACGGCCGGTCAGGGAAGTAGTGGACGCCATCGAAACCGCCATTGACCAGACCGGCTACGAAGAAGTCGCCCTGCTCTCATTGTCATCATCAGACTATACGCATATTACGGATCTGGTTCAATCCATCACCGAACGCTTTGCCGGCCGGCAGATCACCGTCTCCCTGCCTTCCCTGCGCATCGAATCGTTCTCAGTTGACCTGATGGAGCAATTACGTGACCTACGCCCCTCTGGAGGCTTTACACTGGCTCCAGAGGCGGCTACCGAACGCATGCGCCGGATCATCAATAAACCCGTCACCACTGAACAACTCCTGCAGACGGCTTCCGATATCTTTGAACGAGGATGGACGTCAATTAAACTGTATTTCATGATCGGGCATCCCTCCGAAACCATGGAAGATGTGGCTGCTATCGCCGACCTGTGCAAGCAGGTGTACTCTATCGGCCGTAAAAAAGTGGGCGGACGCGTCAAGGTACATGCCGGGGTGAGCACATTCATCCCCAAGCCGCATACTCCCTTCCAGTGGGCTGCCTGTGACAATACGGATAGCATCCGCGAGAAGCTGAACTTCCTGCGCAACGAACTGCGCCAGCCCGGCCTCAAGATGACCTGGGCTGACCCGGACTCGAGTCTGCTGGAAGCCTGGCTTTCACGCGGCGACCGCCGTACGGCGCAGGTGATCCGCCGCGCCTGGGAGCTTGGCTGCCGCTTTGACGCCTGGCAGGATTGCTTCGCCTTCGAAAAATGGCAGCAGGCCTATGCCGAATGCGGCATTGATCCCCTCACCTACAGCCACCGCCCGCGCGAATTGGATGAAATCCTGCCCTGGCAGCATCTGGGCAGCGGGATAGAACTGGACTACCTGAAAGAAGATTACCGTATGAGCCTGAACGGTGAAACCCGTGACGATTGCCGCGAAGGATGCCAGAACTGCGGTATCCTGGCTTCCTATGCCAGCCTTAAAACCGGTATCAAACCGGGCGAATGGAATTGCCCTCCC
>CAYQTY010000256.1:0-827 GCA_964420535.1 uncultured Leptolinea sp.
GACCGTAGGAGCGCCCCACTTCTTGTCCAGAGCGACGTTGCGTCCCTTGGGGCCGAGAGTTGTTGATACTGCGTTTGCGACAATGTCGATACCGTTTTTCAATTTACGGCGGGCATCATCGGAGAAAATAATTTGTTTAGCACCCATTGTTTAACTCCTTCAAATTCCTAAAGAATGATTTCTACTCAACAATTGCAAGAATATCGCTCTCACGCAGAATGAGGAGTTTCTTGCCATCAATTTTGATTTCAGTGCCAGAGTATTTAGCGAACAAAACAGTATCGCCAGCTTTCACGTCCATGGCGATCCGTTTTCCACTGTCATCGCGATCACCGGCTCCAACAGAAACGATCTTGCCTTTCTGGGGTTTTTCTTTGGCGGTTTCGGGGAGTACGATACCACCGGCAGTAACATCTTCCTGCTCGATGGGTTCGACAACCACGCGGCTGCCTAAGGGTTTGAGAGTCATTGCCATATAATCCTCCTGTTGCAGATTGAATTTCATAATTTTTAGCACTCTTTATATATGAGTGCTAACAAATCAAAATATACCTGCCTTTATAGTACAAGTCAAGATATGTATAAAGACTCTTATAAATTTTTGATAATTATCCGCCTGAATACACTATGCCATAACCCGAACAAATTTGTTCGCTGTCTGCAATTATCGACAGGATCGTTTCATCTTCAGGAAAACCTTGCCTTACCTGGTGAAGCACCTTTACAGCCTCAGTGCAATAGGGCTGAGATTTTCTATGCAAACCGGCCAGAACAGACCCATAGGTGTAGTAATAAACCACGGTGTTCGGACTTAACGGCATACCCTG
>CAYQTY010000256.1:837-4972 GCA_964420535.1 uncultured Leptolinea sp.
CAATCACGGATCGTGCAACTGGTCTCCGCGTTGCAACCGAAAATGGCACATTTAAGTGGATCTATGGATCCTTCATAATTATGTGATTTGAAATACACTATTCCCAGTTGACCATAGACATCGGGACTGGTTGGGTCATATTGCAAAGCCTTTTTCACGTTACGCGATGCAATAAAGAATTCACCCATTTGCGTATACGTTTTTCCGATCGCCAGATATGGTATGGAGTCACGAACACCGAGGTTTTCATTGATTGTGGCAGCCTGCGCGAAATACTCAATGGCCCGTTCATATTGTTTCAACTGGCGGTAATTCAGTCCGATTGAGATATGTAAAAAAGTAAGGTTGGGCGTTACTTTTACAGCTTCCTTATATTCATTGATGGCAACATCATAATTACCCAGCGACTCATTCACATACCCGTTGACCCTGTGAATATCCATAATTTCTTCGCCGCGCTGTGATGCCTGGGCAACAGCCTGATTGATGACTTGCAACGATTGATCCCATTTTTGTTGGTCAACGAGAATTTCGGAATAATATGCCAGAGCCATTGTGTTCTGGTTGTCCAATTGAAGAGCTCTGACAGCATTTTGCTCCGCCTCGGTCATATAGCTGTCTTTTTTCTCATAATTCAACACATTGTTGGCATTCCAGTCCAGCGTGAAAGCTCTCACGGCCCATGCGTTGCTGCTATCAGGTGATGCGTTTGACGCGCGATCCGCGGATTCTAATGCTTCAGCCAACCTTTGTTGTTTTTGTTTATCCGTAGTGAGCAGGTTGGAAGAATACGTTTGAATACGGGCAAGCTCCGCCCATAACTCGCCATTCTGCGGATCCAGGCGGGTTGCGTTATTGTATGCCGTAATAGCTTTTACCAGATCGCCGGCCTTGAAATGGGTTTCACCTTCCAACGCGAATGATCCGGCATTCCGGGTGGGTGTCATCGTAGGCGAGAATAACGGTTGTACCCTGCCAACTTGTACGGCATTGACAAGCAAAAAGCCGCCAATGATCAATAATATCCAGATCAACATTCGGTAGGGATTGGATGTTGACCTGGGAGGTCTGAAGTCAGGTCGTCTATCGCTAAGAATCATTTTGTCTAAATATCAGTTCTCGGCTGGAACCAGAGTCAATGTAGGCACCCTTTTGTTTCCAGCAGAGACAGTAGGTTTCGCTACTTCAGGCGTCATTTCCTGCGCGTTTTGTTCTGGAACTGATGGCGCGTCATCTCCGGCATTAATATCTTCCGGTTGTGTCGGATTGCCTGAACATATATTTACTATTTCCTGAGCATTGTACATAGAAATTTCATCATTCTTAACACCTTCCATTAGTGTCTGTGAAACTGGAAGGGCTTCTCCACACATTCCAAGATTGGCCAGTGTAAGGCCATAGGTAAAGTAGTATTCCGCAACACGTCCGTATTCCAGAGGAAGCCCCTTTACTTCTTCCCCTGAATCCGCCACTCCACCTGTAACTGCCATCTTTAAAGGTTTAATAGAATCTTCAAATTGCTTATTTTTATAATACATAGTCCCAAGGTTTCCATACATATATGGATCTGTGGGAGCAACCTTTACGGATTGATCCGCGAACTGAATTGCCTTGGCGTATTCTCCAATTGACGCATATGTACGTGAGATATAAAAGTTCGGAAGTGGGTCACCCGGATTTAATGCGTTAGCCCGGTTGAACTCCTCCACTGCTCTATCGTACTGCTCCAGATACCGGTAATTTCTACCCAATGCCAGGTGCAGATCCGCAATGTTGGAATTAATCGCGATAGCAGCTTCAAATTCGCGAGCCGCGTCCGCGTAGTTGCCCGTTAATTCAAGGACAATCCCACGGGCCCGATGTGTCGACAGCGCATTGGGGGCAATTGTCTGCGCGTTGCGTGATGCCTCAACAGCCTTATCCAGAGAGCCTATGCTCCCTGATCCGGCTTGTGTTTGAGCAGCCAGTACTTCAGCCCGGTAGGCATAGGCATCGCCATTGTTCTGGTCCAATTCAAGAGCCTTAGTAAAGGCTGATTCCGCACTCAAATAATCACCATCCAACCCCAGAGCCCATCCGCGAATAGCGTGGGCATTGGAGTTACTCCCGTTTAATAACAAGGCGTTTTCGGCGTTCTTGATTGCGTTTTTATAATCTCCCGTATAGATCATCAATCTTGCCAGAGAAATATATGTTGCAGGGTTTTTGGGATCAGATTGAATGGCCTGATTGAATGTAGTAATCGCCTGTGAATACTTCCCCTCATTCTCCAGCCGCTGCGCTTCGGTGATATAGGATTCCGGGGCACGGGTCGGTGTCGGGGTGGGAATAAACAGCGGAGGGCTGGAGGGTACAATGACCCGGTCAACATAAACAGCACCCCCCACCAGAATCAGTAATACCAGTATCCGGCCAATTCTTAACGGCCTACGCCGTCTGTTCATACTCCAATTACTACCTTTTAAGTACATAAAAGCATCTTACCATTATAAGAAATGACCGGTCAAGGTAAGGGCATCGTATAATTCAGGAATGAAATTTGATATCTTCACTTTATTTCCAGAGGTTTTTCAACCATATCTTGACGCCAGTATTATAAAACGCGCGCGGGCTGGTGGGCTCATAGATGTAGACCTGCACAACATTCGTGACTATGCGAAAGATCGTCATCACACAACAGACGATATGCCTTACGGCGGCGGTGGAGGGATGGTGATGAAGCCAGAACCAGTGTTCGCCTCGATTGAATCAGTCCTGGGAACTCCGCCGGTTGTTCCGATTATTTTGATGACTCCGCAGGGGCGGCTATTCACGCAGGAAGTGGCAAAGGAACTCTCTGCCCTTCCCCATATAGCACTCTTATGCGGGCATTACGAAGGTATTGACGAACGCATTCGGGAACACCTGGTAACTGATGAGATTTCTATTGGTGATTATGTTTTAACCGGAGGCGAACTACCAGCGTTGATCGTTCTTGATGCCGTTTCCCGTTATTTACCCGGCGTCCTTGGTGACCCGACCGGAGCGGAAGATGATTCGCATGCCTCCGGTTTATTGGAATACCCCCATTACACACGTCCACCGGTATTCCGTGATTGGTCCGTGCCGGATATTCTTCTTTCCGGGAACCACGCGGCGATTAATAAATGGAGGTTAGAACAATCACTCCAAAGAACCGCGCAAAAAAGGCCGGATATTTTAGAGAAATATAATCAACAAAAAGATACCCCAAAATGAGATGTTACAAATTCACGGGAATCAACAAAGACATATAGCAATAAACCTATTCTTGTTATAAAATAATCTCAGTACCAAATCTATCATTTAGAGGAGATCTATGAAAACCAAAGTCTTTGCAGTATTAAGCTTCATTGTGGTTTTGAGCATGGTCGTCACTGGTTGTGCTCCGGCTGCTACGCCCGCGCCTGCCGCTGAAGCCCCTGCCGCTGCCCCTGCGGAAGTGGACTGCACCAAAGCCGATTCTTTCTGCGTTGGCCTGGTAACCGATGTAGGAAAGGTTGACGATAAATCCTTCAACCAGTCAGCGTACGAAGGTTTGAAAAAAGCCGAAGCCGAATTAGGCGCCACCACAAAGTACATCGAAACCACCGACTCAAAAGATTACGGCAAGAACATCGCCACTTTCGCCGAAAATGGTTACAAAGTGATCATCACCGTCGGTTTCGCTCTGGGTGAGGCCACTATCGAAGCTGCCAAGAAGTACCCGGATGTCAAGTTCATCGGTATCGATCAGTTCCAGACCGATGTCCTCCCCAACCTGAGCGGCATCATCTTCGACGAAGACAAATCCGGTTATCTCGCCGGTGTTCTGGCCGGTTTGATGACCAAATCCAACAAGATTGGTGGCGTTTTCGCTACCGATACGGTTCCCCCGGTATGGCGGTTTGGTGAAGGCTATCGCGCGGGTATCAAATCCGTAAACGATAAAGCCGAAATCAACATTGTCTACCACAATGATGTTGGTCTGGACAAAACCTTCATCGATCCCGAATGGGGCAAGACCACAGCCAATTCCATGATGGACAAAGGCGTCGATGTTATCTTCAGCGCCGGCGGCAAGACCGGTAATGGCGGCTTGATTGCTGTAGCTGGTAAATCCACCGCTGACAAACCG
>CAYQTY010000256.1:4982-5309 GCA_964420535.1 uncultured Leptolinea sp.
GGATGCCGACCAGTACTACTCTGTGCCCGAAGCCCAGAAAGTTCTGCTCTCCAGCGCCATGAAAGATATCACCCCGGCCGTCTTTGACAACGTCAAAGCGATCAAGGATGGTGCCTTCAAGGGTGGAAACTTCGTTGGACCCGTTTTCCTGGCTCCTTTCCACGATCTTGAATCCGCTGTCTCCGCTGACATCAAAGCCAAATTGGATGAGGTCAGCAAAGGTTTGAAAGACGGCTCCATTAAAACCGATGTAGCCCCCACCAAACCCAGCTAATTTTTCCCGTACTACAAAAAAACAGAGAAAGGGATATCCCTTTCTCTGTTTTT
>CAYQTY010000257.1:0-5284 GCA_964420535.1 uncultured Leptolinea sp.
AACCTGTTTGAGACAAATAATTTCAATTCCGGCTACCTGTTGAACAAAGCCATAAATGATCCGGATAAGGCGTTGTTAAACCGGACCACGCAGGGGGCGTACCCGCTGGGGTCTATTTTCAAAATTGTCACCATGTCTGCCGCTCTTGAAAGCGGTTATTTTCGCTCGAACACGATCTATGATTGCGGTTACCGGTTCACCGAATTACCGGGCGTTACTCTCTACGACTGGACGTATCAATACGGGAAAAGCCCCAGCGGAAAGATCGATTTGATCGCCGGTCTGGTCCGTTCATGCAACCCGTATTTCTGGCATATCGGTCTGGAACTCTTTAAAAAGGGGGATGCCAACGATATGGTGGACCATGCGGCTTTTTATGGACTGGGAAAGCCGACGGGTATTAAAGAACTGGAAGAAGTATCCGGACAGATCCTTGACCCGAAAAACGAGGGTGACGCGGTTCAACTTTCAATCGGGCAGGGGTCCATGTTGACCACCCCGCTGCAGGTGGCTGTGATGATCTCGGCTATCGGGAACGGGGGCAACCTGTACCGGCCTGAGATCGTATCAAAATTCACCTCACCGGATGGAAACGTCACATTCACGGCTGAGCCGGAAGTGGTGGGCAAATTGACTGAACGCCCGCAGATCATGGACGTGATCCGCACGGCCATGCGCCGGGTGGTGACTGATGAGAAAGGCACGGCTCAGGCTGCGCTGGCCGGTATCCAGATCCCGATCTACGGAAAAACCGGAACAGCTTCCACAGCTGAAGAAGAGCCGCATTCCTGGTTTGCCGGCTACACGGATGGCGCCAAAGAAACAAAAAAACCGGATATCACCATTGCGGTTCTCGCTGAGAACGCCGGTGAAGGTTCCATGGTTGCCGCGCCGATCTTCCGGCGGATCATAGAGGTGTATTACTCCGGCCGGCCATCCAAACTGTTCCCCTGGGAATCTTCGCTTTATGTCACTCGTGAAGTTGAGCCTACGGTCACGCCTACCGGCGAAGCCGTCGAGATCCCTGCGATCACAACCCGGGAACCTGAAGCGACTACGCAATTACCTACGCTGTCACCTGTTTTGGCCTCAGCAACCCCATGACAGAGAGCATGGATCAGGGTCTGGTTATTCGGACACAATCCGGTTTCGCCTGGGTACAAACACCGGGCGGGATGTTTATCTGCCGGTTACGGGGAAAGTTAAAGCAGCACCATAAATTAAGCGATATTCTGTCAGTTGGTGACAGAGTCAGAATTACGGTAACTTCGGGCACAGAAGGACAGGTGGAGGAAGTTGAACAGAGGCACAGCGTCCTTTCACGGATGGCGCCGGAAGCCCGTGGCGTGCGTGAGCAGGTGCTGGTAGCCAACCCCGATCAGGTGCTGCTGGTTTTTGCCTGCGCCAATCCGGCTCCTCACCTGCGTATGATCGACCGCTTTCTTATCATTCTCGATAAACAGCAAATCCCGTCACGCATTGTAGTCAATAAGATTGACCTGGTGAAACGGGATGAAATTGAAGCCATGTTCTCCCTGTATGAAAATTTGGGTTTTGCCGTGGATTATGTCTCAACTGTCAACGGGGAAGGGGTTGAAGAGCTCCGTAAAGAATTGCATGACAAAATCTCTGTAATGGCCGGGCCATCTGGAGTGGGAAAGACCAGCCTGCTCAATACCCTGCAACCCGGGTTGGGCGGCCAGGTGAGGGAAGTCAGCCGGGTAAAAGCCAAAGGAATGCATACCACGCAGGTTCGGGAATTGTTCCCCCTGGATTCAGGCGGCTGGCTGGCTGACCTGCCCGGTATTAAAACACTCGGTCTGTGGGATATTCAACCCGAAGAACTGGATGGATATTTCACGGAATTCAAGCATCTTGTACAGGACTGTCAGTTCAATGATTGCACCCATCACAACGAACCCGGATGCGCCATCCGTAAAGCGGTGGATGAGGGCCGGATTCACCCGGACCGGTATGATTCGTACCTGCGCCTGCGGTTTGGCGATCTGGATTCGTGAGGGCTAAAAACGTCAGAATCACCCATTCAGGTGATAATTCTTCTTTTTCAGTCAGTTGATGCCCTCCAGGTTTGACTCGCTGGAAAAAAAAAGATAGAATAGCTACACTGACTATTGCCTCCGGAATTGTTCTGGTTGGCATTGTTTGTTTATCAGGTTTTTTAATCTAATTTTGTCGAGGTTTTTATTGCATGGCCGATATCCTGAACGTTGAAGGCCTTGAAACACAATTCCGCACTCGCGAAGGAATTGTGCACGCGGTAAACGGTGTATCTTTTAGCCTTAAAGAGGGGGAGACTCTTGGTATTGTTGGGGAAAGCGGTTGTGGAAAAAGTGTTTCTGTCATGTCCATGCTGCGCCTCATTCCGTCCCCGCCTGGTGAAGTTGTTGCCGGCAAAGCCATTTTCCAGGGAAAAGACCTGTTGAAAATGACGGACGATGAAATCCGCAAAGTTCGCGGTTCGCAAATTGGTATGGTTTTTCAAGACCCTATGACCTTTTTTAACCCTGTGCTCACCATAGGCCAACAGGTTTCAGAGCCGCTGGAAGTTCATACCGGCATGAACAAGAAAATGGCGTATGATCGGGCTGCGAAAGTGCTGGAAATGGTGGGCATTCCCCGTGCTGCCGATCGGTTGGATGATTATCCCCATCAGTTTTCGGGCGGTATGCGTCAACGTGTGATGATCGCGATGGCGTTGATCAGCAATCCGCAATTACTGATTGCTGACGAACCGACCACGGCGCTGGATGTGACCATTCAGGCTCAGATCGTTGAGCTTGTTCAACGCCTGCGGAAGGAATTGGGCATGGCGATCATCTGGATCACCCATGATCTGGGTATCATCGCCGGTTTGGCCAAACGGGTTGCCGTTATGTACGGCGGTTGTATTGTGGAAGAAGCGGAAGTCAAAGACCTTTACGCCAACCCGATGCACCCCTATACCCGCGGGCTGTTGGGCAGCCTTCCCCGCATGGATGAAACAGATCACCGGCGGTTGGTTTCCATTGATGGAATGCCGCCGATCTTAATGGAAAAACCCCGATCCTGCCCGTTTTTGTCACGGTGTACGTTTGCTGTTGACCGGTGCAAGATGGAAAATCCCGCATTAAGGGATCTGACACCAGATCACAAAGTCGCCTGCTGGGTCGACCCTAACACGGGAAGGGAACTCTAATGTCTGAACAGCGAGAAGTCTTACTTAAAGTTGACCGTCTGGTTAAATATTTCCCCATTATGCAGGGGTTTGTGTTCAAGTCACACAAGGGGGATGTACACGCGGTAGATGATGTTTCTTTCGATATCTATTCCGGCGAGACATTGGGGTTGGTGGGTGAATCGGGCTGCGGAAAGTCAACAACAGGCCGCACGATCCTTCAACTTTACCGCCCGACCTCCGGTCATGTGTATTTCAGGGGCGAAGACCTGGTAAAAATGAAAGGCGAAACCCTCCGGAAGACCCGCCGGAAAATGCAGATGATCTTCCAGGACCCATACGCGAGTTTGAATCCCCGCATGAACGTCGGGCAGATTATTGCCGAACCCATGATCATCCATAACACTTACCAGGGGAAAGCACTAAAAGACCGTGTTATGCATTTGCTGGAACTGGTCGGGTTGAATACCGCGTTTGTGAAACGCTACCCCCACGAATTTTCGGGCGGGCAGCGTCAACGTATCGGTGTAGCCCGGGCTCTCGCGCTTGACCCTGATTTGATCATCTGTGATGAACCCATTGCTGCCCTGGATGTTTCGGTGCAGGCGCAGGTGGTCAACCTGTTGGAAGATTTGCAGAAAGAATTAAAACTGACCTACCTGTTCATTGCCCATGATCTTTCCATGGTCAAGCATATCAGCAACCGGGTGGCCGTTATGTACCTGGGAATTATCGCTGAAAAAGCGAGCCGCGACGATTTGTATACCCACCCGCTGCATCCGTACACAAAAGCTTTGCTTTCAGCCGTCCCGATACCGGATCCGGTAGCCGAAGAAAAAAGGAAACGCACGATCCTGGAAGGTGACGTTCCGTCACCGGTTGACCCGCCCAGCGGATGCCGGTTCCGCACGCGATGCCCCATCGCGGAAGCTGTTTGCGCTGAATCACGCCCCGAACTCAGAGAGATAACACCCGGTCACTTTGTGGCCTGTCACCTTGCCAAACTCTAGATAGTTTGTAAAAGGAGGTGATTCCTTCTACCCTGTTGTGATTTGCAAGTTCTAACCAAACTTGGTTAATCAACCCATTCTTGAGAGGAGAAGAACAATGCGTAACAGATTTATTCTTTTGACGTCTTTGGTTATGATCGTCAGCATGCTCCTTGGCGCTTGCCAGCCTGCTCCTACGGCTGCCCCCGCTGCTGAAGCCCCCGCTGCCGAAGCACCTGCTGCTGAAAAACCGACTGAGGCTCCCGCCGCCGCGGAAGCTCCTGCGGCTGAGGCACCTGTTGCTTCCAAAGGACCGGAATTTAAAAATCCGGATACGATCACATTTGTAACCGGCGCTGGCGAACCCGAAACATTGGATCCCGCCTGGACCTATGAGACCGCCGGCTCCACGATCGAACTGAACCTGTACGAAGGTTTGACTTTCTTCAAACGGGAAAAGACCGATGAATACATTCCCGCCCTGGCCACCGAATGGAAAACCAGCGAAGATGGTAAAGAGTGGACCTTCAACATCCGCAAGGATGTGAAATTCCATGAAGGCGGCACGTTGGAAGCCCATGATGTTGCCTATACCGCTCAGCGCGCTTTCCTGCAGGGCCGCATTGACGGCTGGCAGTGGATCGTCTACGAAGCCTTCTATGGCCCCGATATGGCCATGGCTGGCATCAAAGACTTCGCCGGCGCTTTCGCGAAACCCGCTGACGCCGAAGAAGCCCCGGTTTTTGAAGATCTTGGCGAAGAAGATCTGGTTAAAGTCTGCGAAGACATTAAGACCAAGATCGTTGCCGATGACGAAGCCGGCACCGTAACCTACAAGTTCGCGCAGCCTGTTCCCTGGATGCTCGCCCTTACCTCCCAGCAGTTCCTTGGCGGTATCGTTGACAAGGAATGGATGGCGGAAAATGGCGATTGGGATGGCGAGTGCTCCACCTGGACCACATTTGCTGATCCCGCTGCTGAAAAGACAATCCTCTTCAACAAAGCCAACGGTACCGGCCCTTACAAGCTGGACCACTGGACTCCCGGCGAAGAAATTGTTTTGACCGCCAACGAAGATTACTGGCGCAAAGAACCCATGTGGGAAGGCGGCCCCAGCGGC
>CAYQTY010000258.1:0-5269 GCA_964420535.1 uncultured Leptolinea sp.
GTGATGGCTCACCGGGCAGATCCCGCAGATGCGCGGTGTGATATACGGCATTTCAAAGCCCATACGGCCTTGGCAGAATTTTTCAAAACCGCGGAACTCGTTGACATGCAGGTACGCGCGGGATACGTCACCTTTATCATCAAGGTGGATGGTCACTTTGGCGTGACCTTCAATGCGGGTTAC
The DNA here is from genome assembly GCA_964420535.1 of uncultured Leptolinea sp. Classification (GTDB taxonomy): domain Bacteria; phylum Chloroflexota; class Anaerolineae; order Anaerolineales; family Anaerolineaceae; genus Leptolinea. Next base: position 184 of record CAYQTY010000258.1, read on the forward strand.
AGGTTCAATGGTTATTTTTTGTGCAGGCATAGTATCAGTCTCCTCTTACCATTAATGCCAGTCAAGCATGTCACCCTTGATTTCAGGGCGGCGGCCTTGAGCCAATTCGCTCAAAACGTAATAGATGACTTCGGGACTGGGCGGGCAACCCGGGACAAAAATATCCACAGGTACAATGTCCTGCAAAGCTTTCACTTTGGTAGGAACAGCCAGTTCAGGATCAGATGGAATTTTTCCACTCTCGTCTGTAGATTCGGTCTCAACATACGCCCGTTTTAGTGTTTCTTCGAGTGTGAAGAAATTACGCATGGCAGGTACCCCGCCAAATACGGCACAATCACCAAGCGCTACCAGAAGACCGCAGCGATTACGCATCCGGTGGGCTACTTCTTCGTTGTAAGAATTACTAATTCCGCCTTCGAGAATGCCCACATCTACTCCGGATTCGTCCGGTTCTTTCAAGTCAGTGATTGGGGTCGCGCGAAGATCCGCAAGTTCTGCCACTTTCACGATCTTTTCGTCAATATCCAGTAAAGACATATGGCAGCCAGCACATCCCGCCAGCCAGTCTGAAGCAATTTTTGGTTTTGCCATGGTTACTCCTTTAATTATTCCCGTCCATTATGCTTCGACAATGGCCGCGGGAGATACACGGGATTTGATGGATTCTTTCCACGCGTCTTTTGTTTTCAAGTCCAGACTTTTTGCGATGGCGGAAAGCGCTTCCATAGTACTTATAACACCGGTCGGGCTGCTCAAGGCTTTTTCAGCTTTTTGAATACGGCCGTCAAGGTTGATGTAGTGGCCTGATAATTCAGCCCACATTTCCACTGGAATGACAACATCAGCGCGGGCTGACAACTTGCTATGGTACGAAGCGGCAACAGCCATGAAGGGGGCTCCTTCAAGGTTCTTCAACAGGCGTTCTGAGGGTTCGTCATCCCCCATAGCGATGAAGAATGCGCCATGTTTTCCGGCTTCAAAGGGCTTGTCTAGTTTAAACTGTGAAGCCGCCAGACTGTTGGCTTTGCCCTTTGTGTTGATCACCACCGCGTTCTTGACGGCACCAGCAAGGTCAACCAGGGCAGAAACAGCAGCTTTGCCTTCTTTAGCTGCCATATCTTTGGCAAAGATGAAGACGGGTTTTTCGGCTGATGCCAGCAATGCGGCAGCTACGCTAAAGTCTTCCGCTTTTGCGCCAAAAGTCTCATTCAGTTTTTCTTTAGCGACGGCAGCTTTCAATGTCTTAAATACGTCACTGTAACCACCTTTTGTGGCCTTTATCCTGACATCAGCAAAAGGATCGAAACCATTATCTGATGGATCTACAACGATCAGTTTTGTCCCATTGGGCAGGTTACGCTTGACAAAGAAACCCAGAACCTGGTGATTGTGTGCCAGATCAGCTCCAGCAACTACTACAACATCCGCGGTTTTTATATTATCAATTTTTCCTTCAAATGATTTTTTCAAATCCTCTGCGTAAGCGGCAGTGGCAGATGTCGGCCAGCCTTCTTCAATGGAAGTAACCATTGAACTCTTTAATCCATCTGAGAAAACCTGGTCAAAGAGGGATAATGCTTCAATTGGAAGGCGGGTTGAGGCAAGAGCGGCTACGCCGCTGCCATCTTTTCCGGCAAGTGGCTTGAAGGTTTTAGCAATGGCATCAACAGCTTCTTCGAGTGTTGCAGCTTTCAATTCACCGTTCTTACGAACCATGGGGGTGAGAATACGTTCGCGTTTGTCCTCAAGAGGGAGGAAGCGGCCGGTTTCGCATAATACACCACCACTTACGCCTTCACTCCAACGGCCTTCCACTCGCACAAGCTGATTATCTTTTACGGCGACGTCGATTGAACAGCCGACAGAGCAACCTGTGCAAACAGAGGGAACTTTTGTTATATTCACGTCTTTTCCCCGGTAAGCGGATTGACGGTCAATCAACGCGCCGGTGGGGCAGATCTGTAAACAAGTTCCGCAAGAGACACAGGATGATTCTCCGAGGGGAACACCATAATCCGCTACAAGGTAACTCTTAGCGCCGCGTTCTTCAAAGCCCCAGGTGAAATTTCCCACCAGTTCACCGCATGCGCGAACGCAGCGTCGACAAAGGATACAACGGTTGTTATCAAGAATGAAGTATGGGCCGGAAGCATCTACACCAAAGGTGGAATAATTCGGTGAAAGAGGCCAATTAGCCATCCCTTCCGCGTACGCAGCATTCTGCAATTCGCAGTCACCGCCGGTTTCCTGACAGAACGGGCAGAAGTGATTGCGCTCACTGAATAGCAAGGTCAAAACAAACTTCCGGGCTTCTTTTACACGATCGGTGGCTGTCTTGACAACCATCTTATCGCTGGCAGGCAGCGTGCAGGATGGCTGCAATGTTCTGGCTCCTTCCACTTCCACCAGACATAAACGGCAACCTCCATACGGGGTTAACTCCTGGTGATCGCATAGAGTGGGGACTTCGATCCCGGCCTGCTGAGCTGCCTGGAGAACCGTTGTCCCTTCTTTTACTTCAATGTTTTTGCCGTCAATGGTTAAGTTGACCATAAGAAAACCTCTCTTTTTCGAGATTACTGTTTATGCATGGATCTTATGTCCACTCATGGAGCAGACTCCTGAGGGGCATACTTTCAGACGAATATGAGCTTCAACTTCTGCTCTAAAGTATTTCAATACATCTTTAATTGGTGTACCGGAAGTTTGCCCAAGTCCGCAGTTTGATAATTGGAATAAATTGTCACTGATTGATTCCAGATCATCCAGGTCGCTCAGGGAACCCACTCCTTCCGAGATTTGATCAAGTATTTCGTACGCCCTTTGATTGCCAATCCGGCATGGTGTGCATTTTCCGCAGCTTTCAACTCGGAAGAAATTCATTAGCACTTTTGCCAGATCGACTACACAGGTATCTTCATCACAAATGAGTAAAGCGCCTGAACCAAGGGCTACACCGGCTTTGTTGAATGAGTCGAAATCCATGGGAGTATCCTGCAGGCTTGCAGGGATAATGGAACCACTGGACCCGCCTGTTTGGGCAAGTTTGAAGTTGGCTCCGTTTTTCATTCCCTTAGCGTAAATGGCTATGACTTCGCGCAGGGTAATTCCCATAGGTACTTCGATCAAGCCGGTGACGTTGACATTACCCAGTATGGTGTAAACCTTGGTACCCGGACTGCTCGGTGTGCCGATACCTTTGAACCAGGCTGGTCCCTCACGAACGATCGCCGGAATGTTGGCCAGTGTTTCAACATTATTGATCAACGTTGGCTTGTTCCAGAGGCCGTTGGTTGTGGGGTAAGGTGGGCGGGGACGGGGTTCACCGCGGTTTCCTTCTATCGATTCAAGAAGGGCAGTTTCTTCGCCGCAGATGTAAGCACCGGCTCCGGAGTGCAAATGAAGCTCAAAGGAAAAATCGGAGTTGAATATGTTCTTCCCGAGAAAGCCCATTTCCTTGGCAGCCACAATCGCAGCTTCCAACCGCTGACGGGCAAGGGCATATTCACCTCGTATGTAGATATAGCCTTCTGAAGCTCCTACAGCGTATCCTGCAATGGTCATGGCTTCAAGGATTGAGAAAGGATCGCCTTCAAGAATCAACCTGTCTTTAAAGGTTCCCGGTTCGCTTTCATCCGCGTTGCAAACCACATACTTCTGGTCGCCTTTGGCGCCGGCTACGAATTTCCACTTCAATCCTGTTGGAAATCCTGCGCCGCCTCTACCTCGAAGCCCTGACTTGGTCACACTGTCGATCACATCTTGAGGTTTCATCTCAGATATGACTTTTACAAGGGCTTCAAAACCGTCATGGATAATGTATTCTTCGATATTGTTCGGATCAATTATTCCAGCCCGCTGTAAAACAATCCGGTTTTCTGCAGGCAATGTTCCCTTGCGTGAATTTAACCACGCGATTTTCCCGGATAGTTCGCGACTGGACGCCAGTAAATCACTGGCGATCCGACCTTTGTAAAGGTGCTCTTCAACAAGAATAGGAACATCCTGCTCTTTGACCGGACCATATATCGCGGCTTCTGGATATACAATGACCAGGGGAAGGGCATCATGACGCCCCATATCACCGACCATTGTGAGAGATACTTCATCTGCTATCCCTCGAAGGTTCAATTCTTGTTGAATTCTTTCAAATACTTGCCGGGCTCCCCGTTCCATTGAGAGCGGGTCGCTGGAAACCAATACCATTGAACGGTAGGCTTTCATCATTCGCTCCTATTCGTATCGGGCCAGTATGGATTTCAATTCACCGGGTTGAACATTGCCAAAAATATCATCATCTATGGTCAACACGGGGCCTACACCGCACACTCCCAGACAGGAGGTTGTCAGGAGAGTCCATTTTCCATCAGGACTTGTTTCACCGTTTTTCAAATGAACTTGTTCCTGAAGTTCTTCCCAGACTTCTTTTCCTCCGGCCACATGACACGGCGCGCTCTCACAAAATTGGATCACATGCCGGCCACGGGGTTTGGTTGAAAGCATCCGGTAAAAACTGGCTACGGAATACAACTGGCTTTTCGGGGCTTTCAATAAAGTACTCACTTCGTCCAACGCTTCGGGAGGAATATACCCGAGACGGCGGTTGATCTCATTCAGTATCGGGATCATCTCATCGCGTTTGGCGCCGAAGGCCTCAACAGCGGCCTCTACTGCTACTATGACTGGATTTGTCACATCTCTTTGTTTGGTTTTTTCGACCATTATTCCTCCATAGTGTAGGAACGATGCGGACAGCATAGAAAGCTTTGATTTATACGAAAGTCCCAGCAAGTATTAAGTTGTAAGGATTAGTGCTACTTCACCTCCACAGCATTGAAGTTACAAACCTGGGCGCATATACCACACCGGATGCAGGTATTTGGATCAATTACGTGTGCCTGGCGGCGTTCGCCTGTAATCGCGTTGACGGGGCAGTTGCGGGCACAAACTGTACAGCCTGTGCATACATCTGCCGTAATGGAATACTGAATCAGTGCCTTGCAGACTTTCGAAGGGCAACGTTTCTCATAAATATGTGCTTCGTATTCATGGCGGAAGTGTTTCAATGTACTGATCACAGGAT
>CAYQTY010000259.1:0-5233 GCA_964420535.1 uncultured Leptolinea sp.
ATAAAGCGACTTTTCCCTGATGCCAGTTGCTGCCAGGATGCCTGCGGTGTGAATCGCATATCGCGGATCACCGTTAAAACGCGTTCCCTGGTATCTTCTGAAACATCGGGTTTGTTGTTCAAAATCCGCGAGACGGTTGAGACTGAAACGCCGCTGGCTTTTGCGATATCAATAATTGTAGTTTTTGGAATTCTTTTAGGGTTTTTCATTTTCAATGCTTTCCGGCAAAGAAGGTGTTTTCTTTTTCTCGTCCCGTGGCAATAAACCTGCCAGAAATCTAGAAATCCGGATCGATCTGCCGCCTGAATTTCTCATGTCTGACTTTTTGGAAGCCGGATTTCGGCCTCTATTATTTTCATTGCCCTGGATTAGTGTTATCACGTTGCAGGTTCCCCTAACTCCGAGTTCCGGAATTATTAAAATTGACAACGATCTGTTTTCCGGCATAGGCGATCTGCAATTCGACCTTCTCGCCTACAACCGAAATGTGGAATACACGGGTGGGTTCCATCCCGTTGAAATGCCCTTGACGGTCTTCAATCACAAGGCAGTAATTCTGTTCATCCCACCGTAATTTAGTGGTGGAATAGAATCCTTTCTCATAATTGTAATTATCCCCTTCGTCCTCATACAGGGTGAATGATCCGTCTTGCCCGGGATAAATTTTCAGGCAAATTTTACTGTTTAGCTGCTCTTCTGCGTAGGAAATATCGGGTCCCATAGGGATGATTGACCCGGAGCGCACAAACAAGGGAACAGTATCCAGATCAGCATTGGCTTCCACCGTTTGCCCTCCCTTATACCGGTCTTGAGTCCAGAAGTCATACCAATCATTTTCAGCCGGAAGATATACCTGGCGGGTTTTCACTGAGTCGATTAATGGGGTTGAATTCGGTCCATAATGCATAGGCCGGGTGACCGGGTTGACAAGCAGTGCGGGACCAAACATGAATTGATCGGTTATGTCATAGGTATTGGAGTCGTTTCGGAAGTCAAATGCCAGCGCGCGATACATCGTGTAATCTTCCACGCTGACCAATCCGGCCAGCGAATAGATGTACGGCATCAACCGGTAGCGTAGTTTCAGGAACTTGACCAACGAATCATAAAATGGCTCACCGGGATTTCCAAAACGCCAGAGTTCGCGCGGCGTGTCGGTGCCGTGTGACCGGAACATGGGCAAAAATGCTCCAAACTGGAACCATCGAACATATAGCTCGCGGTATCCCAGGTCTGCAACTCCTTGATCGTAGTCACCATGCCAGAACCAGAGGTCCGGTTTTTTGCCGACGAAGAACGCGCCTATATCCACCGTCCAGTAAGGTTCACCGGTCGCGCAGAAATTCAACCCATCGGCGATCAAGCGGCGATACGTTTCCCAGGTGGCGGCAGGATCGCCTGACCAGGTGATCGTTCCGTAACGGTGTTGACCGGCATACGATGACCGGGTTAAGTTGACAACCCGTTTGCGGTCTGTCAACTTTCTCTGGTTTTCGTAGATACCTTTTGAGTGCAGCAACGAATAAGCGTTGATGAACTGGGGATCCAGATATTTTTTCGCTTCATTGGTGTTGATCAATGCACGGTCTTCGGGCTCCGGTTTGTGGGCGCCTTTCCAATCCGCTTCGAAAGGTTCGGTACAGTCACACCACCAGGCGTCGATATCATGGTCGAATAATCCTTCACGTGATTGCTTCCAGTAGAGGTCTCTTGCTTTTTCCTGAAAAGCGTCATACGTCGCCTGATTCGCGAGCAAACAACCCTGATCTTTCATTTCAATGCAATTATCGCTGACTGGGTGCATGATTGGCCAGATGGAGACCATCAAGCGTGCGTTCAGGTTGTGAAGATCAACCATCATTTGATCCGGATCCGGGAACCGTTCCGGGTCAAGCGATTTTTGCCCCCAGAGCCCTTCAGGCCACGACTTCCAGTCCAGTACTATGCAATCCAGCGGGAGGTTCCGTTCACGGAATTCCGAAACAACCTCAATTAGTTCACTCTGCGACTCATATCTTTCCTTGGATTGGATATACCCGAAAGCCCATTTCGGCAGCATCGGAGCCTTTCCGGTTATTGATCGGATACCGTGTATGATCCGGTCAAAATCAGGACCATAGATGAAGTAATAATCAAGCTCGTCAGCGATATCCATCCAAATATAGGAACCGAATGCGTCATCGTGGAAGGTCATGTAGGAATAATTATCGATTAATACCCCATACCCCCGGGTTGATAGTAGGGCGGGGACAACCGCTTTCATGTTCTGCTGATAAAGATACTGGTGTTGCCCCCGTAGGTTTAACAAGCCCTCTTCATGTGAGCCCAGCCCATACAGGGCTTCGCCATCCATCCAGTCAAAATCCAGTCTGGCATGGTACGCATTACGGTCAACAACTTCTGTAAAGGTACGGCCGGAGATCCGCAAACCGTCGGCTCCCAGAATTGTCGTACTATCCTTATCTTCATCGGGAATGGATTTGATGACATCAACAGGGATCAATGTCTTTCCACCCGTTTCCGGTTCACGCGTCAATACCCGCCCGTTATTGTCAAGATATTGAAATGCCAGGGTACGGCGATTGATCTGAACCGTGAGTTCTGATGTGGAGAAGAATATTGAATCTGCGGTCTCCCGAACAGAAGTCTCTGTAAGTGTTTTGGCATCATTGACGATCATCAGGCTTTCTCTTTGAGAGAATTCAGGTTCAATCGTGTACCGAATTCTGATCACGTGTGCTGAATACGCAGAAAGATGTATCCTTCCTGATGTCGTTTCAATAATAAGGTCACCCGGCAGGGTAGAATACTTGACTAATTCCATTTGTTCAACTTTCCATAAATTTCAACCGACAAATTTCTTTTTTTAGAGCATGTTTTATCAAGCCATACCGCAAAAATAACAACATGCGCCAATCTTTTTCAGCACAGAGTATGCCGTCCAGGATAATCTTTACGTACTATCCGGAAAGGGACACCTTACTCGCGAAAATTGTGGAAAATTCGAATCAGATTGTTAACCTTTTACTGACCCGGTAAAAGCACCTCCGATGACATAGCGTTGGGCGAATAGGAAAACAATAGCCACGGGAATTACCATCATCAATCCGAATAATGCGGCTTCAGCCTGTTGATATCCCTCCATAACACCGGGACTGGGATTGAAGCCCGGGCGCAGGGCAGATGTTGCCATCGCAAATTGCTGAAGCCCAACAGGCAGATTGAATAATGTGTCATCGTTCAATAAAACATAGGGGCCATAAAAATTGTTCCAGTTTGTGTTGAAATTGATGAAAGCCAGAAGCCCGATCAATGGGGAGGCAAGTGGCAGGGCGATATGCCAGAATAACTGCACTTCGGAACATCCGTCCACTCTGGCTGCATCCAGTAGGTCGCGCGGCAGACTGGCGGCATAATAGATATACGTCAAATATGTGCCGAAGGGGAAAAAGGATGCCGGTAAGATTACAGCCCATTGTGTATTGATCAGGTGGAATAGATTGAGTTCCATGAACATGGGCAGAACGAGTGCCGATGGTGGCAGCAGCATGGTGATCAGCGTCAACCAGAGTAACAGGTGGCGGCCTTTAAAACGCGCGATAGCGAGGATATATCCCGCCGGAATGCTGATCGCCAGTGAGAGGGCAAGTCCCCAGACCACATATTTAATCGAATTGAATGCCCATAAGAAAATTTCGCCATCCTGGTATTCAATGATCCGCCGCCAGGCTTCTTGAAGGCGCTCAAATGAACCAAAAGCCAGAGGTTTTAACTCTAAAAGTTCAGGCGCGCTTTTTGTGGTTGCCAGCACCAACCAGTAAATCGGAATGAAGAAATATAGAGCGAAAAGAAGTAGAACCGCCCACCGGATGACAAAACCCGGAATACCGGTGTCACTGGTCGATTTCTTCCAAGAATGACTCCAACGTGATAGTAGTGATGGCTGGTTATTAATCCTTGAAGGTGTGTTTTTCAGCATGCATCACTCTCCTTAGTTCTCGATGTTGAAAAAGCCGGTCCAACGAATGATCAGATACGCAGCTCCCAGGCCAATTGCCAGGAGCATCAGTGAAAGGGCTGAGGCGGCGCCAAAGTTTCCCAGTTCAAATGCGATGTTGTAGGCCAACTGATTGGGCGACCATACCGCTGGTACATTTCCGCCTACACCCAGGTTATTACCACCAGCCAGAATTTGCGGTTCAACGAACAATTGCACATTGCCAGCAAAGATCAGAATGAACTGGTAAATAATATACGGACGGATGAGGGGGAATTTTATGAACAACGCTTTTTGCCAGGCGTTAGCGCCGTCAATGGTAGCGGCTTCAAGCACTTCTGTTGGAATGGATTCCAACGCGCCATATTGGATGGCGATCCACATCCCCGCGCCAGAGAAAAAGCCCAATAACGTAAAAATTACCGGCAGGCTGTCGGCGTAAATAACATCATTAGTCAACTGAAAGCCCATTGCTTTAAGAAGAGCCTGAAACGGGCTGATGCTGGGATCCAACATAAAAATTGCAATCAAAACCAGAACAGGTCCGGTAACGGCTCCGGCGATAAAGTACAACGTACGCAAAGCTGTTGACAATGGACCCGGCCGCATTTGCAGCAAAATGGCCAGAATGACTACCATAGCGATTCCCAAAGGAACAGATATGATCAGGAATTCGCCAATATTTACGAAGGTGAAGGAAAATCGGAAGTCCTTAAAAACAGTTATGTAATTACTGAACCCGGCAGCAAAATACCTTGGTAACCCCATGCTGAAATCAGCGAAACTTAGCACCAGGGCATACAGCCCCGGACCAATTCCAAAAGCCAGCATGACCAGAACATAGGGAAACAAAAACAAGCCAGTCGCTATGTTCTGTTTCCCGCGAAATGACGGTGTAAAGCGCGATTTTTTCACCGTTGAAACTTGAGGGAGGGAAGAAGTTTGATCAGTCAAGGAAAACTCCCGGAGACTATATCGTTCAAATGGATGTTGGAGGGCAGGGCACGTCTTTATAAACTACCTCAATTGACGTGCCCCGCGGCCTCCATAGTCGGTGAGAGTCCGCAGACTATCACCTGGGTACATGTTGTATTACTTGTTTACGTCGACTTTGTATCCCTGAACTTCGGCGAGAGGAGCTATTTTATTGGCTACTTCCGGAAGGATGGATTCGACGGTCTTCTTGTCTTTCAAACCGGTTTTCACAACTTCGCTCAGGGGAGCGATGAGGTCAAA
>CAYQTY010000260.1:0-5173 GCA_964420535.1 uncultured Leptolinea sp.
GTCGGGAGAACGGTGTTGAGGTTGAGGTGTACCGTCTGTAAATGCGCGCTGTGCACGTAACCGCGCCAAACCCGATACCATACCGGGTTGTATTCGGGACCGTCATCTGATACAACTGTCTCATAAATGTTGATCAGTTCGTCACGATAGCGTTGATACAGAATGCGGCTTTTGTCAGACGGACGGCTGTAAACGGAAACAGATTTGACAGCTACTCGGGCGATCTCTCCGCCATCCAGGTCTTCTACCGGACCGAAATAGGGGCGGAAGGCGAGGCTGCTCATACCAAGAGCGGACAGGGTGAGAAAATCACGGCGGGAAAGTTTCGTTGTCATAGTTTATATTATACCAAAAGTGTCCGATTAATAAAGCCGCTTTCTGGCACATGTATTGCACCATAAACGGCAACCTGAAAATTGGGAGTTTGTTTGTATGATACTAGGCATAGATGTGAGCCGCTGGCAATCCAAAGTTGACTGGTCATTGTTGAAGTCCAATGGCGTGGATTTTGTGTTTATAAAAGCCACGCAGGGCAATTATATGACAGATCAAATGATGGTCAAACATGTGGAAGGCGCCACTAAAGCCGGTCTCATCATTGGACTGTATCACTGGTGTGACCCGACGGTGGACGCGGAATCACAGGCTTCTTATTTCTTAAATGCTATCGCGGGCTTACCGTATAAGATGATTTCCGCCGATGTGGAACAGCAGTGGGCCGATTGGAAGGAATGGAGCAGCGGCAAGGTGACCAAGATCCTGTCGCCTACCGTTATCAGCCAGAACGCAAAAGGCGTGTTGGATACCTGGGCTAAACGGACCAAAGTCCCGCTGGTGGTATACTCGCGCGCTTCCTTCATCAACACGTACGCCAAACCGGCGCAATCGTGGCTGCCGAAATACAATTTGTGGATGGCGCATTATCCGTACAATTCCACATCAGTGCGTACCACCTGGCAGAATTTCATTTCTTCGTATAAGCCGTCCATAGCCGGGCCAGCCATGCCAACCGGATCGACGAAATGGACGTTCTGGCAGTTCACCGGCGATAAATTCATTTTGCCGGGTTGTGAATCCATGTTGGATATCAATTATTTCAACGGCGACTTGAATGATCTGAAGAAACTGTGTGGAATCACCACAACCACACCACCACCTCCGGCCCCCACGTTGACTGTCGAGCAGCGGCTGACCCGGTTGGAAGAGCAGGCACGCGCTCACGGCTGGACGATCGATTAGGTAATTGAACTGAGAAAAAATAAAGCCAACCGTGAGGTTGGCTTTTTCTTATATATCCTTCATAATCAAATCACGTGAACATGAGGTGGTCAGTATGAATTTGAATGAAGGTTTGTTTGAGGATTTAAAACCGGGGCAATTGATCGGGGGTATGCTGGCCGGTCTATTTTTCCTGGTTCTTTCAATTCAGGTATTGTTCCCTGATCTGCCGATCCCGTTCGTGGGGATCCTTATTTACGCCCTGACCATGGTGGATTTTATCTGCCACGAAATGGGCCACTTCGTGTTTGGTCTGCTGGGTGAATTTATCGGTGTTCTCGGCGGTACGATGGGGCAATTATTCCTTCCGGTCATTTGTTTGTTGCTGACGCTGCGCCGCCGGCAATGGGGATCAGTCTCCATTTTTACCTTCTGGGTAGGGCAAAGCCTGATACAGATCAGCGCTTATGTGCGTGACGCCCGCTCGCAGAGCCTTAAATTATTCTCCCCCGGTTTGTTGCTCGGGGGAGGTTCTCCCATTCATGACTGGCATTATTTGCTGGATAAAACACACCTGCTATGGGCAGACCATTTCCTGGGCTGGTCAATTTTTATGCTGGGGGTAATGATGATGCTAGCCGCGGCTGGACTGATGTTTGCCCGCGGAGTGGGATTATTCAACCGGAAGGTTTACTGAACGCCTTTTTCGTTCATGAACTTACCGTATTTTTTGTCTTCCACAGAGATGTGGGTCATCAGCCAGTTTTTGAGGAACTCGCTTAGTTGGACGCCCATGGTCAGGCTTTTAGTGGCCAGATCAGTCTGGTATTGCTCGATCTGATCGACAAAAACTTTGTGCATTTTTTGCTGGTTCAATAGCCCCGGATACGCGCCTTTTTCCAGCATTTTTTCTTCGGCTTCGAAGTGGTAGTGGGTGTAATCTACAAGACTCTTAAGAATTACCGGTGATTCCTTGCTGCCCTGACCGGCTTTCATCGCGTCATGCAGTTGATTGATGAGAGCGATCAGTTTTTTGTGCTGATCATCCATCGCTTTGACACCAACCGAATACGATCCATCCCATTCAATATAAGCCATTTAAACCATCCTCTACGGGAAAATGTCTACTCCACAATATAGATAAGTATGACTAAATCAGGTAGGAAATCAATCGCATTCACTTAAAAAATGTATGAATCTTTGGAGAAATCTGTTCAAACAATCCAGTAATAATTTACCCAGCCGGCAAAGTAGATGATCTGCAGGGTGAACAGGATGGCACGCAGCGGATCATAATACCGCGACTTTTCCAGGCGGGCTCCTAGAAACACAAAAACGGGCCAGGCCAGCAGCAGGTAGCGTGAAGCGGAGACCAGTAATCCGCTGGCGATTGGCATAACGCTGAGCGCCACGGCCAGCAGGCCGATGGATTTTTGCGGCCATTTGATGAGGATCACCACGCTTATGGCGATAAACAGCAGTGAGAAGACCAGGTCGATCTTGAACACATCCAGCACGGGTGACGACACGTTCTCCCACAGGTTCAGCAAAATGTTCGAATTGGCGCGTCCCCAGGCCGTCATGGCTACAAAGGGAGCCAGCGGTTCACCGGTCATGCGGAACAGGTAGTATAAATGCGCGCCCAATCCGATGGGTGAGAGAAGCAGCCAGCCAATATCCCGCCTGATCCTGTACGGTGACCAACCCGTGCGCTCAAGGTAAAGCACGAAGAGGATTCCCCAGACCACCAGTCCCTGCGCGCGGGTGACGAGCAGGAGCCCGGCAATGAGCGCCACCCATCCCCAACGGCTCTGGAAAGCCAGAGTGAAGCACAGTACGGTGAGAAAGAAGAACAGGCTCTCCGTGTAGAAACTGGAGAAGATAAAACCGGTGGGAAAGACCATCAACAATCCGATGGCAGCGGCGGCCACGCCGGGTGAGAATTGGAACTCACGGATTGTCAGGCGGTAGAGCAGCACCGCGCCGGACAGAAAGAGTAGATTGGAGAGCAGCAACCCGAAAGCCACGTAGAATCCATCCGGCAGGGTGACGCCCAGCCAGCCGAGACTCTTTACCAGGTAAGGATAGAGCGGGAAGAAGGCGATGTTACTGTACTGGGTGCGCAGGTCGCTTGACGGGGCGTAACCGCTCTGGATGATGGTGAAGTACCGGGCCGAATCCCAGCGGGTGAAGATATCCAACAGGAAAACCTTGCTCATGTAGAAACCGCGGTCCACATAACGCTGGTAGGTGGGGTTGGGCAGGTAATTCCCCACGGCATAATACGCGGTGACCAGCCAGCACAGCCGGGTGACAATGAAGGGGACGATGACGCGGTGCAGGAACCAGCCCTTCTCAGGGTCAATGGAATCCAGCCAGTGAGTGAAGGAATGGATAAGTCTCATGAGAGATATTGTACGCAAAACCCGTATATTGTAATAATGATGTTTGAGGTCAATTTGACAACAATCCGGCCGCGGACGTACTATAATTTTTACAACAGGCAGATTCCCCTGGCGGAAAAGAAGGAGATATCCAGATGCGTTCATCCATGCTGACACCTGAGCAAACCGAATTACTGCACGAAGAGAAAGACGTGTTGAAAAACGTCCTGCTGCGCATAGACAAATCGAGCTTACCGAAAGACGCGCTCGATCTTCTGCAGAAATCCATCACCCAACTGGATGAATTGTTCCTGCTGGTGGTGGTGGGTGAGTTCAATGCCGGCAAGAGCGCGCTGATCAACGCGCTTCTGGGTGAAAAGGTGCTGACCGAGGGTGTGACCCCCACCACATCGCGGGTGACGATGATCCGCTGGGGTGAGGAAGTGAAAGAGACCGTGGTGGATGACGGCTACTCGGTGGTAACGCATCCGCTGGAGCTGCTGAAAGAGGTAAATATTGTTGACTCGCCGGGGACCAACGCGATCATCCGGCAGCACGAGCGGTTGACCGAAGAATTCGTGCCGCGCAGCGACCTGGTGCTGTTCACCACGTCAGCCGACCGGCCGCTGACAGAAAGCGAACGGCAGTTCCTAACGCGTATTCTGGCGTGGGGGAAGAAGGTCATTTTTGTGCTCAATAAGACTGATATTCTGGAAAACATAGCCGCGCTGGATGAGGTGAAGAGTTTCATTACGCAGCACGCGGCGGGCGTGCTGGGCGATGTGCCGCAGATCTTCCCGGTTTCCGCGCGGCTGGCACAGCGTGCCGCAACAGAAAGTGATAGCGTCGAAAAGGAACGCCTGATGGAAGCCAGCCGCCTGCGCGAGCTGGAAGCCTATATCTCCGCCACGCTGGATGACAGCAACCGGCTGGAGCTCAAGTTCGGCAACCCGCTGGGGGTGGCCGTCAACCTGGTAGAAAGGGCACAGAAGAATATACAGGCGCAGGCGGACGACCTGAAGGTGGACAGCGATACTGCGAAGGCTTTAGAGAACACCATCACATCGTATCGGCATGATCTGGAGATGGAACTGCCCCCGCGGCTGGCGGAGGTGGAG
Organism: uncultured Leptolinea sp.; assembly: GCA_964420535.1. Taxonomy (GTDB): domain Bacteria; phylum Chloroflexota; class Anaerolineae; order Anaerolineales; family Anaerolineaceae; genus Leptolinea. The sequence continues at coordinate 4,721 of CAYQTY010000260.1, forward strand.
AATATTCTGCATAAACTGGAATTCCGCGGTATGGATTTCTTTGACCGCACCTTCCGGTTGACGAACATCCACAACCTGATCCGCGGTGACGCCGTGCGCGCCGACTTCGAGAAGGAAGTGCTGGCAGACGTTCCGGCACAGATCGACGACCAGGTGCAGAAACTGATCGAATGGCTGGTGGAAAAGGACCTGCGCGAATGGCAGCAGGTGATGACCTACCTGCAGCGCCGGCAGGCCGCGCATGTGGACCACATTGTGGGCGGCGGCATAGCGCCGCAAGCAGACCGCCGGCAGGAGATCATCGGCAAGGTGGGCGAGAGTGTCAAAACGGTTGTGAAGAGCTATGACCGGGTGCGTGAATCGAGCGCGCTGGCTTCCAGTGTGGAAACCGCGGTCGCGCAAACGGCGCTGTTTGAGGCTGGCGCGGTGGGGCTGGGCGCGCTGGTTTCCACG
>CAYQTY010000261.1:0-5153 GCA_964420535.1 uncultured Leptolinea sp.
ATATGTCTGCCAGTTGCTGGCGGATATACCGGAGGTTGCTGCCTACAAGCTGGGTGGGGGTATTAATCTCGTGCGCTATCCCGGCGGCCATCTGGCCAATGGCTTCCAGTTTGCTCGATTGGCTCAATTTTTGTTCCAGAAGCCGTCTTTCGGTGATATCTGATCCAACGATAAGAAATCCGGGGTGCTTCTCATCCTTCAGGAATAACGGCGTTATGGTGATGCCGATTATGCGGGGATTTTCTCCCGGGAAAGTCAACAGGATATCATTCATACGGATGCGGTCGTTCTTTTCAATGCATCGTTCTGTCTGTTTCTTGATATCTTCCCAGTTCCAATCAATGGGAAGCTGAAAGAAATTCTTGCCCATTACCTCATTCATCGGCAACCGGAGTAGGGTGGAAGCCACTTCGTTCCACTGGGCCACCATTTTGTCACTGTTCACGCCGATGATCATCGATGAAATGGAGCTTAGTATCTGGTTATTCTCATGATATGTTTCGACCAGCGCTCTTTCACCGAGTTCACGTTCTTTGATCTCATGTTTTAGTTCCATATTCAGAACCAGCAGTTCAGATGTTCTTTCGGAAATCCTTTTTTCCAATTCCACTTTTGAACGGGTCAACTCGCGGTCATATTCTTCCAGGGCACGCAGCATTTCGTTTATTTCCAAGGCGAGTGATGAGATCTCGTCATTTCCTGTCACCGGAAGCCTGTCAGTGGGGCGCAAACCAAAGCGGATACGTTTCACAGAATTGCTTAATATCGATATGCGTTGAATGATCTCGCGGTCAAGAGCGAGAATGCAAATGATTGACAGAATCACCGCGCCTGCTATCAGCACAATAACAAAAGTCTGGATGACGTTCAACACCTGGTTAAAGAGGTCCCTGTCCAGATCAGAACGGATGATCAGCACCGGATTGTTGAATACATCATTGATTAGCACATAGCCGGCGTAGGTTTGCTCATCAACAAGCCGGGTGAATGTATCGCCGGATACCCCGATTTCCGTTTCAGCCATCCCGAGTTCTTCACGGAGGCTTGATTTTGAATAAGGTTCAACAAGAACCTTGGTCTGGGTGGTCTGAGATAGTAATGTGGAAAATGACTCGTCGATATATCTGCCCAGAATAATCGTCCCCCTGGAAGGACCTTCACCGTTGGTCTTTACCACCGGTTGCGAGGAAAAAAGAAAAGGCCCTTTCTTTAGTTTTACCAACCCGACCACTTCTCCCCGGTTTTCGATACCCTGAAAGAATGGTTGTGATGCGATCATGGCAGAAAACTCAATTGGCAATGTGGTCAGGTTATCCGGGTCATCCTCATACCCACGGGATTGTTTTATGACGTTATTCGAGTCAATGTAGGCAAAATAGTTGATATTTAGATCCACCAGAGCGTCTGATGAGAAATACGCATCCATATAAGCCGGATCAAGCGATTGTGTATATTCGTATGTCTCGTCCCATTTGGCATATTCGGTGACAATGTTGATCAGGTGTTCATTTTCATGGTTAAATAAACCGGCAGTGCGGTCGGCGTTTTTTATGCAGTTTTCTTTTTCAAACCGGCTGATATTTTCAATCAGGTAATAGCGGGTAACGAGAGTCAGAAACAAAAAGACCAGTATTGTGATGAGACTTGTTATTAACAGGGTCTTCTTGCGAATGGTCATAACCGGGAATACAATTTCTGGGGGAAAGATTTGGAATTGCGTACAATTCCATCCAGGAAAACACTATACAACAAGAACGGTTAGTTGGAAGTAAGGTTAAAGTAAAAAAGGAATAAAAATTGCCCTATTGCAATTTACACGACAATTCTTTATACTACGGGCTGGTTAAGATTCAAGGATAGGGTAATGAACGGTAGCAGCCTCTAATTTTTATTTTTTTCAGGGAACGATCTGTTCGGTTTGTATTTAACCGGAGGCGTTGCCTCCGGTTTTAATTTTTAAAAGGCTGCTACAATGCTTTCTGTCAATAACATATCAAAATCATACGGGGTTAAACCCGTTTTAAAAGATGTCAATTTTCAGTTAAATGAAGGCGAAAAGCTCGGGTTGGTCGGACTTAACGGCACCGGGAAAACCACGCTATTGGAGATCATCACCGGTGCGCTTAAGCCGGATAAAGGTTCGGTTGACTTTACACCATCCGATTTGCGTATAGGCTATCTGCATCAGGGGCTGGTCTTGCCGGAAGGTGAGACGGTATACGGCTTCTTGAACCACACGCATGGAGACCCAGCAGCGATATCAGCTGAAATTGAATCTCTGGCCCATGAACTGGCGGATAACCCGGCTGACCGGGATAGATCGGCACGCTATGACCGCCTGTTGACGGACCTGCAGCTCGCGTATGAATCCGCGGGGATGGTAGAGCCGGTACTGGCAAAATTAGGCCTTGACTATGTTGCACCCGAAACGGTCATACGCCAGTTGAGCGGCGGACAAAAAACCCGTCTGGGGTTGGCGCGCATCCTGGTGTCCAACCCGCAGGTGCTGTTACTGGATGAACCCACCAACCATCTGGATATTGACATGCTGGAATGGCTGGAAGGTTGGCTCAGGCAGACCCGCTGTGCCGCGTTGATCGTCTCTCACGACCGGGCTTTTCTGGACGGTGTGGTGGACGGGATCCTGGAATTGGACGAACACACCCATACGGTGAGGGAGTTTGCCGGTAACTATACCGACTATATTCAGCAGAAACGCGACGAACGCCAGAAACAGTGGAATGACTATGTGGACCAGCAGGATGAGATCAACCGGCTGCGCAAGTCTGCTACTGGCATCCGCGACCAGGCGCGCTACCATAAAGGTGGCAAGACTGACCCCAACAAGGTGGATGGCTTCACCATCGGGTTCTTTGCCAACCGAACCAAAGAGACCAACCAGCGCGCGAAGAACCTGGAGAAACGTATTGAACATCTGCTGACGGATGAGCGCGTTGACAAACCCTCGCGTACCTGGCAGATGAAGGTGGACTTCCAGAACGTGTCTGAATCCGGGCGCGATGTGGTAGTGATGGAAGACCTGGTCATCGGGTACGGTGACAGGGTGCTGGGCGGGCCGGTCAATCTGACGGTGCGTTACGGTGACCGCATTGTGCTCACCGGGCCGAACGGCTGCGGCAAGTCAACTCTGCTGCGCACCATCACCGGCGCCATTCCGGCGCTGGGCGGCCGGGCGCGGCTGGGGGCGGGGGTAAAGCCCGGCTTCATGGCACAGGAGCAGGAGACGCTGGACGGGGATAAACGGGTGCTGGATGTGATGCTGGAGAAGGGCGGCCTGACGCTGACGGAGACACGCTCGTACCTGTCAAAATACCTGTTCACCGGTGACGAGGTTTTCACCATTGTGAATGACCTGTCCTACGGGGAGCGGGTGCGGCTGTCACTGGCCTGCCTGGTGATTCAGGGGTGCAACCTGCTGATCCTGGATGAACCCATCAACCATCTGGATATCCCGTCACGTGAACGCTTTGAACAGGCGCTGGCGGAATTCCAGGGGACGGTTCTGGCGGTGGTGCATGACCGCGCGTTTATCCGCCAATTTGCGAAACAGGTATGGAAAATGGAGGACGGGCAGATCGCCCCGGATTACCGCTGGGACCTGTAACCAGATCGATATGGCGCCTTGTATTGATGGCAGTGTCAGGCTTTACTGGACTCATCACCCCGTTTTGTGGATTAAATGGGGTGATGAGCCGTTTGATGGGAATCTGATTTTCGCCTTTGCCAGACAATATTTAGGTGTTGATCAACTTTATCGCCTGGAAAAGGAATTTGTGTTTCCATAAAGGGAAGTCAAATAATTTTTGATTTACAATTAATAACACGGTGAAATCTTGAAAAATCCGAATTTGTTTGATTGGATCAAACATAGCGACATTCTTTTTCTTATCGGTCTTCTGGTGTTACTGCTAGGGATCCGCCTCCCCCTTTTACCATATGTCAACATTGATATTGTTGTCTATCTACCCTGGCTGCGATATCTTTCTGATAATGGCGGATTATACGGTTTCAAGGATCTATTGACAGCCAGTATCGCAGGGAAGGCGGCTGTTTACCCGCCGCCGATATATTACATTTTTTCAGTGTTGTCCCCGTTCATCGGCCGTTTCAGCCCAATGGTACTGGTTAAATCAACCTGCATATTGTTTGACGTCATATGCGCCCTGGCGTTCTACCTGATCGTTCGAGATAGTCACCCTTCAGGAAATAAGAAATTTCTGGCATTCCTGATTGCCGGACTGGCGCCAACAACGGTCATTGTCAGTGCGTACTGGGGGCAGTTTGATAGTATATATTGCTCATTCCTGCTTTTCACGCTTTACTTTTTGAAGAGAAAGGCTCCGAACCGGGCGATGATCTGTTTTGCCACAGCATTGGCGTTCAAGTATCAGGCGTTGATACTGGCACCGCTGCTGGTTGTACTTTTCTTCCGCGGAGCGATCCGCGTAAAGCATCTGGCGATCATTCCGGCAGTCTTTTTCCTGTGGATGGTGCCGGCTTATCTGGCTGGCAGTCCTCTGGACACACCGGTGATAGTGCTATTAAATGCCGCCAGAGAATTTGATGCCCTGACCATGAATGCCCCGAGCCTGTTCGCTCTCATCCCGGTGGTAAAAAGTGACACTCTCGCGCTGGCTGGAATAGCTGTCACCGCCTGTGTCACCGGCTGGATTATCTGGATGTCTTCTCGTAAACAGGCAGCCTTTGGCGAACAACAAGCCTTGTTATGTGCCGTGCTGGCGGCGGCGTGCATACCATTCTTTCTGCCAAGGATGCATGAACGGTATTTTTATCCCGCCGCGTTGCTGTCCATTTTGCTGATCTTTTATTTCCCGCGGTTAAAAATTGTTCCGCTTGTGTTGCAGTGCACCGGTTTGATGACGTACCTGCATTTCCTACGCGGCTACGACTTGGTTCCCCTCGCGGTGCCTGCGATAGTAAACGGGATTATTGTTATCTTTCTGGCGAGGGAATTTATCCTCTCTCTTAAGGGCGGGGTGGATGATATACCCGCCCCGGGGACGTTGAATCCCGTTGACAGTAAACCGGCAATATAGTAAACTAACCCTCGCAAATTTGGCGAGGTAGCTCAGTGGTAGAGCAGGGGACTCATAAGCCCTTGGTCGTGGGTC
>CAYQTY010000262.1:0-5134 GCA_964420535.1 uncultured Leptolinea sp.
ATTGGAAATTCTATGTATTGATAATAAGGATAATACCAAATGAAATTTGCGAGATTGGTAAAAAATACAATCAGAGACAATAGAATGATGTCAATTGCTCTCTTCCAAAAAGTCTGCTTGATAATGACTTCTTTTTCCATTCTCAGTATGAACCTCTCCCGATCAGCACCGCCCAGACCGTGCGGATCAATATTTGAATATCCAGCCAGATGGAATAATTCTGAATGTAATACAGATCATCTTCAGTATGAAGGTGCATGGGTTTGTCACTTCGCCCGGTGATCTGCCACCAGCCGGTGAGCCCGGGCGGCACGGCAAAACGTTTACGCTGCCAGGGCTGGTATTTATCCACCAGATACGGCATTTCAGGCCGCGGCCCTACAAGGCTCATGGTCCCACCCAGAATGTTAAAGATCTGGGGAATTTCATCCAGACTGAAACGGCGCAGGAACTTCCCCACCCGGGTGACGCGTGGATCGCCGCGCAGCTTGTGGATGACATTGCCGTCGGCATCCTTTTGTTCCACACTTGCCTGCAGTTCTTCGGCGTTCTTGACCATGGTCCTGAATTTAAACATCGAAAAAACACGGCCGTTTTCCCCCACGCGTTTTTGCAGGAAGAAAATTGGACGGCCGTCTTCCAGCAATATTGCCAGTGAGATCAACGCCATAACCGGTAGGGCGACCACCAATCCTACTGTACAAATGAGAACGTCAAACACCCGCTTGACCATTCTCTGATAGTTATCGATGGCAGAAGCCCTCAGATCCAGCATGGGAATATCGGCAAAGTTCTCAATGGTCGTTTTGTACAGGGCAAGGTCAAAGAAACCCAGAGCCACCCAGATCTGAACTGGATCCTTTTCCATGCATTGGACGATCTGCCCCAGCTCCGGATAGGCGGAATACGGCAGCGCGATGACCACGTCACTGACCTTATGTTTTGTAACAACCTGCTTGATCTCCACCTTGCCGCCGAGAACCTTGTCAACATCTTTGCCGTCATCATCCACAAACCCGATAAAGGTCAACCCCCGGTCATGAATGGAATTGATCTGATCTCGAATGCGCTGCCCCAGTGACCCGGCGCCTACCACCAGCACACGGCGTTTCCGCGCAGGTGTCAATTGCTGTGACCGGAAATACAACCGCACAACCAGCCGCCAGGTGACCGTCAACACATAGGTGACGATGACAAAAACCACGAACAGCGCGCGGGAGACTTCGCGGAACGACAGGTACAGGATTCCGGCGGATGAAATGGCCGCGATGAAAACCGCGCCTGAATGGGCGGCCAGTTCGTCAACAATGCGCAGGAATTTTGTGCCGTCATAAATGGAAAAGGAAATGAATATCAAAAGCCACATCACCGGAAAGATGATGTAGAGATTAACCGGAATTCCCTGCCCTTCAGCCACCTTTTCGAACAGGTCAAACCGGTTCATCCAGGGGCGGATCAGATCTGAAAGCCACAACCCCAATAGAACGGAAAGTCCGTCAAGGAAGATAGAGAGAAGGGCAAAATTGGTAGAAAATCGTCGGAGCATACTACTTCATTTTAGCCGGATGATACAAACCTAACAAATCGGCAATAGCTAAAACAATGAAACGGGGATTATTGTAAAGATACCGCTTCCACAAGCGCCTGGGCTCGTGGAAGAGTCGAAAAAGCCATTCCAACCCAACCTTTTGTAAAAATGGGGGTGACTGAGGTATTACCCCGGCATGAAAGTCAAATGCCGCGCCGACACCCACCATAACGGCAGGAATTTTCCCTTTATGATCTGCCATCCAGATTTCCTGTTTGGGGCAACCCATACCTACGAATAATATCTGGATCTTTGATTTAAGTATCGCGTCCAAAATTTCTTGATTTTCATCTGAAGTCATCACCCCGAACGAAGGGCTATGGGAATACTTGATTATCAGATCAGGATATTTCTTGTTTAGTTCTTCCTGTAATTTATCCACCACATTCTTTGTGCTTCCTAAAAACCCTACCGGAATTCTTTCTTTTTCTGCCATGTTTAGCACATGCAGCATTAATGTAGGTCCATATACCCGTTCCTGGACATTTTCACCTTTTAGGCGCATCATCCAGACCAGGGGCATTCCATCAGGTGTTAGTAGATCTGCGCGATTTAGCATCTGCCTGAAAGAATGGTCATCGTACGCTTCCATGATCATGTGAACGTTACAAGCGCATACATACCTGCTCTCAAAATTTTTCGCCCAATGAATTATTTGGGAAGACGCTTTCAGGTAACTTGTTTTGTGCAACCGAACATTAATAATTTTGATCATTACTATTTTTCTCGTAAAATCTTTATGGGAATAAATCTACTTGATGAAATCAAATGTACCATATTTAATATTTTTGAAATTGTCCGGAAAAACAAACTAATCACTTTGATGGATGGATTTTATATATAAAATTGTATACTTAGGTGAATATTTTTAAAAAATATAGGATTGCCCAATTAGGTGCCTAACATTCTTGTTATCTCCAGGTATTTTCCACCATTAAGTTCAGCGGGTTCATCGATTCGTCTGGTGAAATATATCAAATATGCCTCAAAAAAAGGTTGGTCTTTTTCTGTATTTACACAAGAAATATCAAAACCCGTTGTGTATGAAAAGAAACTGTGCGAATTTCTATTAGATGAGATTCCTTCATCAACTCATGTCATTCGAGTTGGAAATCCAATATTTGGTCAATCATTTCTTAAACAACTGGCACAAAAAATTTTCCGATCCTCATCATTACCCTGGGGAATAAAGGTGCTTCTTGAATCAATAAAGCATTTCAAGCAAAAACCCTGCGATTTAATTTTTGTAAATTCGCCTCCATACACAAATGTTGTCATTGGTTTTCTGCTATCGTATTTAGTATCCAGGCCGTTAGTTATCGATATGAAAGATGATTGGATTGGGACAAAGGATTTTTTTAAGAGGAATAGATTAATTCAATTAATTGAATTACACATTGAAAAGAAAATTGTAAAAAGAGCCAACTTCGTGATTACTGTTACAAATTCATCTCTGGAAGGATTCAAGAACAGATATCGAGAAATTACTTTGGCTGAAAAATTCTTCCTCATCCCAAATGGGCAAGACTTGGAGGAATTCTCTTCTTCAAATGCGAGGGGAGAAAAAAATAAAAGATTCCACTTTTTATCGGCAGCATCGGGGTACCGTCCTGATTACCGTGACCTATCTCCCTTTATTGATGCCGTGTCACTATTTATAAAGAAACATCCCGATGCCAGAGAACAGATAGAAATTGAATTTTCCGGTGAAATGCCACATAAAAAGTATATAAAAGAATTATCCGAACTGCTCCCTGAATCTGCTTTGTTTTTTTCTCCGAATTTGAATAGAAACCAGTTAGTGACTCATCTATCAAAAGCAGACCTTTTTTTTCTTGTTCAACCCAAAGGAAATACCACTGCAATCGCCGGAAATTTATATGAGTGTTGGGCCACCGGAAAGGCACCTGTTTTGTTGATTTCAGAATACGGAGCATCCAGCCAATTAGTAATGGAAAATAAAATAGGGGAACATTTTCATTTTTCCGAACTCGAAAGTGCATCGAAATACATTGAACGTGTATTTTGGGGATTTACAAATAATCAGCCAATTCTCATATCCAGGTCTGGTGTTCAGGAATACGATCGGAAAATTCTCGCAGATCAAATGATGGATATTTGGGCAAACGCTATTGCCGGCGATGGAGATAACAATTGAACCACCCGAAGGTCCTGGTAGTGATGCCGCTTTATAATGCGAAGCCTTTTTTGAAGACTTCAATTGAATCCATAATTTCTCAGACCTATAAGGACTTTATTTTACTTATTATCAATGATGGTTCAACGGATGGCTCTGAACGACTGGCAGAATCCTATTCCAACAGAGGAGTACTATTAGAGCATCAGAGAAACAGTGGACCAGGCGTCATTATGAATAAGGCCATTCAATACGCGGTCGATAATGAAATAGAATACATTGCACGAATCGATTCTGACGATATAGCATTACCAAATAGATTGGAAAAACAGGTAGCGCTCATGGAGAAATATCCAGATACCGCCGCCTGCAGCTCTAATTGTTATTATGTTGATGCTGATAATGAAAGAATTATTGGCACATCTACTGTTCCGATTTCACCGTTATTAATACGGTATGAAATTAATAATGGATTACGAGGTCTTATCCAGGGATCAACGATTTTTCGAACAGAACCTTTAAAAAAAATTGGGGGGTATAGAGAAAAATTCAAACTCGCGGAAGAGACAGATGTATTTCTCAGATTGAATGAATTGTATGAATCACGAAATTCAAGCGAATTTCTTATGAAAATCCGATTTCATAAGAATAGTTTGTCTGTGGAAAATTCGAAAAATAACACTCAATATCTATTTTATGCACTAGATTGTGCCAAACGAAGAAGAGGGAAGAAACCGGAGGTTGAATTTGATCAGTTTGCAGAAAACCTATCCCTGAAAGTGAAATTTTCAATTTGGCATGAAGGGCTATTGCTAGGAATATGGAGGAGATACTTAAATAGCGGAAATCCGATTTATTTAATTCTTACTGGTTTGCTTGATCTACGGCGAAGCTTGTTCAGGATAATGAGAATAGTTTTAAGATAGTATTATTTTTGAACTAATTCTTTGTAGATTTCCCCTAATCTGACACCCTGAGTTTTTGCGTTGAATTCAGTTTCAACGTAATTTCGCCCAGTTGAAGTAATCTGATCCCACTCACCTGGATTTTTTATCAACCATAACAACCTTTCAACAAGGCCATCTACATCTTTCTCGTCTACCAACCAATCATTCATTCCATAATGAATAACTTCTGGTATATCACAATGATTGGTGCTGACAACCGGCATACCCGTTGCTATCATTTCAATAATTGACACAGGAGCGCCGCCTTCAGTGTCACCATTCGATGCTGTTACGCTTGGAGAAATAAAGATGTGATTTTTGTAAGCTTCTGATAAAAGGACTTTATATGGTTGAAATCCCATCATTCGGATTTCATCCTTGAAATTTCCGATTGAAATAGCCTGTTCGATACGCTGTTTTTCAATCCGATTAAGATCTGATGAACCAGAATCGCCAATTATA
>CAYQTY010000263.1:0-5125 GCA_964420535.1 uncultured Leptolinea sp.
CAACGCCTGATCACCTGGATCCAAAAAGCCCTCGAAAAACCCAAGGAACGAAAAGCAACCCGTCCGAGCGTTACTGCAAAAGCTGCTCGGGTGGGCGACAAGAAAAAGCATGGCGAAATTAAACGGATTCGTCGGTATGAACCGGAAGATTGGGAATGATTTTCTTTTTCCTCCGGGGACTGGGCTCTCGCAGGTAGCTGAATGATAGCGAGAAGTGTACCGGCAGTCCTCCAGGGCATGAACAAGGTTTCGACATCCGTACAGTTACGGTTTAATATTCGGAAATCCGCTTCACTGAACGATGAGACGAAGGAGCGGTTGATCAAACTGGCCGGCAGCCGTGTAACCGAGGATGGCGTTCTGATCATCGAAGCAAAACGTTACCGCACCCAGGATCAGAACCGCGCGGATGCCGTCAACCGGCTGGTGATCTGGGTGCGCAAGTCGCTGGAGAAACCCGGGGTACGCAAAGCCACACGACCCGGAGCCGCGGCTCGTAAAGCACGTCTGGATGACAAGAAGAAGCATTCTTCAATCAAGCAATTTCGCCGGTTTAAACCGGAAATGGATTGAAAAGCCTCGCGTTTCTTTCATAACCGATATTCTTAAAAGCAAGAACCATCCGCTTCCGGGTGGTTCTTTTTCATTGCTTTTTTTCCCAGGCTAAAAATTCATATCGGTAATATAACGGTTGAAAAACGGCGGCTGTTCGGTGACGGTTTCGCCTTCCGCCAAAGGGCGTTCAAGGGTCTTCTTAATATCGTAGCCGCCTTTAACCGCGAAGAAACTCAAGTGGCAAAACTGGATTGCCTGTTTGGGGCAGTTGTACAGGCAGCGCATGCAGCAGCTGCAATTCAGCCCGAAAGCAGGTTTTTCGTTTTTGATGGTGATATTTTTCGACGGGCAATTCTTCACGCATAATCCGCAATTCCCACAGGCTGATGAAACCTTGTAATCCAGGCCGGTCAGGCGGAAGAATTGACCCGAGAAGAAGGAGGCGATACCCATCCCCAGTCGCATCCAGAATCCGGTTTTATAGAAACGTTCCCTGCCTTCGATCAATTCAATGCACATCTGGTCTACTTTTTCTTTGGTTGATTGGTACAGCTGCTGGACTACTGGATCACTGAAACGTTTGATCCAGTTACTGCCCAACGAAAACAAACGTTCGTGGAATACATCGTACCCTTTTGATTTGAGGATACGGATCATGTACTTTGAGACGTTATAGTTGATCGGAGCCACACCACCTGCCAGCCGGAAGATGAAAGTCTTCTGATGACTGCCTACAGGGATCTTTTTCAGAAAATCCTTGACCAGGTTGGGTACGCCGTACCCGATGACCTGGGAACCGAAACCGATCATGTCATATTTCGCGGGTTCTAATTTTGCCAGACCGTTCATTACATCTTCCATGCGAATGAGGTCTACCTGATACCCTTTCCGGGTAAACGCGTCGCGAAGTAATTCCACAACAATCTGGGTGTTGCCAGTGCCGGAGAAGTAGAAGAGACCAATGGTATTCATTTTGTCAGCTCACTTTCGGAGATAATTTCCCTTTTGGCAGGGATTTGGAGGTCATGTAAGCGCCAAGAGAGAACAATGTCACGAACACCATATAGTAGATGATCCATTTCGCGATGGTCACTACACTGGCTGTAGTAACCAACATAATGTTTTCAACCGGGAACCCGAAAATGATGGAAAGAAGAAGGCCATTTTCTATTAGATCCAGAAAACTGCGCAGAAAAGGTAGAAGGTTCAAAATCTTCAGGCGTTCATCAGCCTTTGACCGTTTGATGAGGCCGGATATCATGACGGATTGGAACAGGGCGAAGACAACAGCGAAGAGAAAATCAATTCCCAGTTGCTGGATATAGATCAGGCGGCCGGTGGCGCCCAACCGGGTCAACAGACCATACACTTCGGTAACGGAATACCCGAAAGTATTCATATCCAACATTTCTGCGGCATGGTCAAATTTCTTCATGCCGTTCGATCCGAACTGCATGGTTATGAGGATGACCACTAGAAAGACCAACATGAAGAAGAAGGTCTGTTTCGAGGCGTAGTTATAGGCCCGGTCTGATAATCGGTTGAGGGTTTTCATTTTTTCTCCTGAATTATTAGAGTCTATTTTTCCAGGATCCGCATGATCAGATCCATGGTGTATATGCTGAAATCCTGTTCATCCATTTTGAAATGTGCCGAAAAGCTTTTTCCGGTGACGGCAAGCTGGTTGAAGAAAGCTGTCATCAAAAAGAGCAGGCTCATTGATAATCTACCGGCATCCAGGTCATCCGCAATACTGCCGTCAGCCTGGCCGGCTTTGATGACCAGCGCCATATTGTCAAACATGGCATCATTGGTTGTGAAATACGTCTGACTGTTCGCTCCGGATTCCGTCACAAGCTGGCGGGCGGCGCCTACCTGGTTCATCAGCCGGAAGAATTCCGGATAATCGTGGTAAAACCGGTAGCTGGCCTGCATGGTCTGCCGGATCATTTCATATCCAGTCAGGTTGCGGTCAATTTCGTTTGTAAGGTACGATTGAAATTCCGCCATCCCTTTCTGCAGTACGGCGAACAACAATTTTTCTTTACTCTCAAAATACTGGTAGAGGGTTCGTTTCGTGAATTGCGCTTCCAGCGCGATATCATCCATTGAGGTGTTTTCATACCCCTTCTGGCGGAAAATGAGCTCGGCTGCCTGGATGATCTCAGATTCTCGGACTTTCTTTTCCCGGTCACGCCTTGATTCAAATTCCATTTGTGATGCCTTTCATTTTGAGTGTAAATAATATACCGTAGATATAGAAAGTATACTCATAGTATACTAAATGTCAAGAGGTGATTTGAAAAATGAAAAAACCACCCGGATCAAAAACTTGACCCGGGTTGACATAAAGTGATTTCACACACTCTCTAAATAAATTCCAGCTAAAGGGTGATCCAGAATACCTGAACCGTCATCCCATCTGTATGCTGGAACTCCCTTTCCAATACGCCGCCGCATTTTTCAATGGTCAGGCGGGAGGCTGGATTGTCTTTTTCACAGGCCAACATCACGCGGTCAAGTCCCAGATTCCGGCAAAAATTGAGCGCCAGTTTAAGCATTTGGGTTGCATATCCTTTGCGCCGTTCGGAAGGGCGGACTCCGTAGCCGATGTGACCTCCGTAGTTGCGGAGATAATCATTCAACGTGTGACGGACATCGATCATCCCGATGATGCGGCTGTCACGTTCGCGCACACCAAAGAATGTACTGGATGTCACCCAGCCCGGTTGGACGGTTTTCTCGTCAGAGTTGGCTTCGAGATGGTCAAGCCAGGCGTCATAGGTTTCAAGGGTGTCGAGTAACGAACCACCATGCAGGAGGGGTTCGCCATTATCCAGATGCTCCTGCCTGTATTCCTGAGCAGCTTTTTCGTGTTCTTTTAACGGCGTAACCAGTTTAATTGAATCCATGACTATGAAGTCCTTATTCGTGGTTGGAGGTTCCAGTCAATTTTTCGATGAAATGTACCGCGGTGTCTACTCCATACGGTTTTCTTGCCCGGATCAGTGCGGTTTCATGGCCAATATCATTATCAGGCCGGATGAGGGCAAATAATCCACCATATGATTCTACCTGTCCGGGAATTCAGAGATGATTTGACAGATAGACTGAATGATTATCTCGCTTCAATCCGATCACCAGTGCGATGTATGGCTGAACGTCACCGCGGGTGCCAATTGTAGGGATGATGAATCTCATGCGCTTATTTTACCTGTTGAGAAATCGGATACCCGGGTTGCTATAATGAAAAATGATAACCCTTTTGCGTGATCTCATCAGGAGGAATCTTCATGAAAAAAGCTACGGAAGACCTGGTAAACGAGCATGACGCCATCTTGAATGTTCTTGCCATTACCGAAAATAAGTTATCCAACGGGAGCAAGGATATCCAATCAAAGATGAAGTTTGGGCGGGAGTTGGTATTTTTCCTTAAAACCTTCGCGGATAAATGCCATCATGGAAAGGAAGAAGGCTTCCTTTTCCCCGAATTGATCAATTCCGGTATACAGAATCAAGGCGGTCCGATTGGCGTGATGTTGCATGAACATGTATTGGGCCGTGAATATATTGCGTTGATGTCGGCTGCTCTGGATGAGAGCGACTATGGTGAATTCTCGTCAAATGCAGATAAATACATATCTTTGCTGCGGCAACATATAAGCAAAGAGAACAATGTGCTTTTCCCGATGGCTGACAGGCTCTTTGACGAAGCAAGACAGAATTACTTATTCGAAAAGTTTGAAGAACTTGAGGAAACGGTCATCGGGCATGGCGTGCATGAACAACTACACGGCATGATCCATCAATGGGAAATCGAATTCGATTAATGAAAAGAGATGGCAATTTGCCATCCCTTTGAAGGTGTCGGTACGTATTTTTAGTCTACAAAACGGTACTTGATCAAAGTCCAAACAGCGATGAAGCCATCCCAGGCTTTGATCTTCTTGCCCTGTGAATATTCCCGCGGATTGAACGTGATGGGAACTTCAAAGATGCGGATATTGCGTTTTAGTATTTTGGCCGTGAACTCAGGTTCAAATTCAAACCCGTGCGCGTGCAGGGGGATGTCCTTCACCTTCTCTCGGAAGAATACCTTGTACCCGGTTTCCATATCCGAAAGGATATTGTTGTACAGGATGTTGGTCATGAAAGTCAAGATCTTGTTGGCCACCATGTTCCAGTACAAAATAGGCCGGCGGGCGCCGCCCAGGAAGCGGGAGCCGTAGACGACCTCAGCGATACCTTCCTGAATGGGTTTCAGAAGGGTGGGGTAATCACGCGGGTCATATTCGAGGTCGGCATCCTGGATGATCAGCACCTCCCCCGTGGCTGACTGGATTCCGGTACGCACGGCGGCGCCTTTACCCTGGTTTTTCTCGTGCAGGAACACTTTGACGATCGGGTCATCTTTATACCCGGCCAGAATCTCGCGGGTACCATCCGTTGAACCATCATCCACGATGACAATTTCATTTACCACATTGACAGCTTTCACCCGGCGGATGATCTCTTCAATGGTAGCTTTTTCATTAAAGACAGGAATAACAGAAGAAACATTCATGGGCAG